>JAHDWY010000029.1:11367-15236 GCA_023384315.1 Candidatus Hydrogenedentota bacterium
CGCTCGACGCGGACAGCCAATGGTCGAACCCGATGTACCGGAGGATTATGCGGCTTACGAACTACCAAAACGGATACGACAATGTCCTCGCCATATCCAACGCGAAACGGTTGGGCGTGAAACCGCGCGCCGGACGCGTGGGCCTGACGCCACTGGCCGATCGAAAGGCTGTCAATGTCGATTGCAGTGAATTCTTCGTAACAATCGACCCCAAGAACCAAGCCAATCGAATCGGCTCCTGGAACCATTCCTGGCACATCGGCAACCCGGTTTTCACGCGCGATCTCGCGATGACACTGGAAGGCCGGATCGATCGGAACTGTATTCCCACCCGGCGCATGACGGCAGGGCGGCTCTATCTTCAAGACGCGCAACGACCGCCGTACGAGGATAGCTGGCTGGATGCGATGGCCCACGCGTGAAGGGTGGTCTCGACACGATCGGTTTGCGCCGGCATTCCAAGGGATTGGACGCTAGTTCGCGACGGCAATCAGGTCTATCGCGATCCCTTTGCCACTGCGGCCCGTCCCTCCCACGAGGGCTTTGGAGGCCGCGGGCGGGCGCTTGGGATCGTAGAAGTCGGGGCGGACCTGGTTGAGCGCGGCGCTGGTGGCGTCGGTGGCGCAGTAGTAGGTGGCTTTGACCAGGTGATGCATGTCGCTGCCGGCGGCTTGCAGAATGCGGCCGAGTTCCGCGTAGAGACTGCGCACCTCTGATTCGGCGGACGAGGTATCGTCGCCGGTCAGGCCTGACACGTAGATTCGACGTTTGCTGTCGATGACCGTTACGCGGCAGAACACGGGCGATTCGCTCATGCCGGGAGGCGTGAGATAGCTGACTGGTCCTTCAGCTTGTGTAGCCGTGCCTTCGGGCGCGAAGGCAATCAGCTCGATTTCGATAGGCGTGTTGTTGGTCCATTCCACGTGGGTGACTGGCGGAACGGTATCGCCGCTGAAAAACGCGTCCAGCGTGTCGTCTACCTCCCCCACTCCGGCCATGGGTTTCATGAAGGTCTTCACATGCACGACATGGCTGAGATCGAGCCCCAGCCATTCCAACGTGGCGCGGAGACTTTCCATGGTGTTGCGGGTCGCTTCCGCCAACGTCTCCCCCGGCTCCGCTTGACCGGAAACGTACACGGCACGACCCAGAGGCAGAATGGAGGCGTGTTCCCGGCGGGGGCGATTGAAAAGACCTTCGACCGTCGCGGTGCCTGCTGTACCCTCATCCGCAACCGCGATTGCGTCCACCGCCACCAGCGCACCGGAAAGCGCCAGTTCGCCAACGGCGTAGGTGACAGCCGGCGCGTTTTCTGCAAACGTCTCCGCGAACGCGGACTCCACAATGGGGATTACGTCGTCGTGCGCAGCATACACGTTGATGCGGACCACGCGATCAAAACTTGAAGCAGACGCGTCCAGCACGCGACGAAGATTCTCAAGCACGCGCGCAGTCTGTTCGTTCGCGTTGTCCGGGCCCACGAGCTGGCCGGATTCGTCCACAGGCAGAATCATCGCTGTATGCACCAATGGCGCGGGACCGGTTATGACCAATGCCTTTGCGGCGCCGCTGTCTACGTTGGGCTCGATGCGTTCGATTCCAGGTTGGCCGATGGCGAGTGCCGAAACGAACATGAGGATTGCGGATGCGCGAAACGTAGAATCAGAAATCATGAGTTTGTCCTTTGCAGATGACCGGATGATGGTTTTGACGATTATCCCTGATTCGACGCGGAGAGTGAAGTGTGGAATTGAAGGGTTTGTCTCAGGCGATAGTGCAACGAGCCGATATCGCTCTTTGCTAATGCCGTTGCCGTGGTATGCTTCCAGACACAGGCGGGCCTGTTGGTATCGGAGCGAGGGCAAGCCCTCGTACTCCATAGGGGATAAATTTCATGTCGCTGATTTCTCGCGCTGTATTGGCCGTCTTGCTTGGATCCTGTGCGGTGCAAGCGGACATCATCGCGGAATTTGAGCAGTCGCTTGGCCCGGGGCCGATGTCGGATACTGCGACCTTTCCGCTGCGTATCGATCGGCCTGAGGCGCATCATGCCATCGACGTGCAGGCGGTGTTGCGCGAGGGATCGGGATCGCTGCGGATCGTCGACCCGAGTGGGGCCGAAGTGTACCGGCATCTTTGGGGAGACCGGGTCAGCCAGGAACTCGCGCTGCTCGGGCCCTTGGAAACAGCGGGCGATTACCAGATTCAGGTAGACATGGAGAACGCGCTGGGCGGGTGGCGCCTGCGGGTCGCGGAGGTGCCGGACGCGGCGCAGTTGAAGAGCATCGCCTTCGCAGGGCCCCTGCTTGGATTGGTGGGGCTGGCGTTCGTGATCGGATGGCGATTCGGGACCGGCGCGCAATGGCGTTGGTTGCTCGCTGGCGCGGGGCTGCGTGTAGTGGCCGCGCTCCTCACGCTTGCGGTAGTGCTGATTCTTCACTTCACAATCGAGGAGGCGCTTGAAGACGCACTGCCGTACTCACAATATGTGGCCGTCAACGGCGGCATCGTCGGGGCCGCGTCGGGACTTGCGGCGGTGGCGGCGTTTCTCGTGGCGGGACTTCTGTTTCGTGGTGCGCGAAAGACTGCCCCAAACGCGATTGCCCTTGGCGCCGGTGCGGGCGGAACCGAAGCTTTGCTTTCGGCGCTCGTCACGATCCTGGGCACGGGCATGTTGTTTGGCGGTAGCCCCAAGAGCGGAAAGTGGATGCTTCAACTCGCTTACGACGCCACAATGACGCCTCTGCTGCCGTTCGTGGAACCGGCGAAGTTCACGTGCGTGACCCTGTGCCTGATGGCCGTGAGCGGACTCGCGCTCATGGCGATTTCCGCGCGCCGATGGGGATTGGTGATTCCTAGCTTCCTGCTTGCGGCCGGATTCTACGCCGTGCTGGGAGCGACTCCGGTATGGGCCTTGGAGGGGGCGGCTTCGAAGTGGTGGACGGTGGGCGGCGCAGTTCCGTTCGCGATCGTGAGCGCGATCGTCGTGCGATGGTGTCTTCGCGAATGGCCACCCGCCGCGGCTCCGGACGAGGCTCCCATGCAGGCTTTCCTCCGGCAATCCGCAACGGCGGATCAGGGATCATGAACACGTTCAATCTAGCCGGGAAAAATCTCGTCCTCATCGGCATGCCCGGCGTGGGCAAGAGCACCATCGGCGTATTGCTTGCCAAGGAGCTGTCGCGTTCATTTCTCGACACGGATGTCTTCATCCAATCCCAGGAGAGCCGGCGGCTGCGCGAGATTATTCGCGACGAAGGGATGAACGTGTTTCGCGCGTTGGAGGAGCGCTACATCCTCACACTCGACTGCCGGGAGCACGTCATCGCCACGGGCGGAAGCGTCGTCTACAGCCCTGCGGCGATGGAGCACCTTCGATCGGATGGCGTACTTGTGCATCTGTCGTTGCCTATTGAAGTTCTGGAAACGCGGGTCAGCGACCTGAAAGCGCGAGGCGTCGTGTGCGCCGAAGGCCAGAGCCTTCCGGACCTTTACTCGGAACGCATGCCACTCTATGCCCGGTACAGCAACGCGGAAGTCGATTGTGCGGGAATGAGCCACGAGCAAGTCGTCTCTACGATCCTGCGCCTGGTGAATTGACCGCGCGGTGAACGCAGACACTGTGGGCGAAAATCCGTCGTTATGGCAAGTTTTCGCCAGCACCTCGTCCCGACTTCGTCAACGGGCCTGATTGATGACTCTCGCGGTGAAGACCCGCAATCCGCGTAACCTGTCCCGTATCATGATGTAACCCGCCTGTTGCCAACGTCCCCATTCGCACGATAGTTCCCCCTCGATCAAGGCATAGGGATTGCTCCTTTCCCCTCGCTCGGACAATGGGAGGGACGGGATATGGCAATTCGATTGTG
>JAHDWY010000839.1 GCA_023384315.1 Candidatus Hydrogenedentota bacterium
TCGATGTGTTCCACGGCAGCGGTAGCACTGCCTTTGCCTAATCGAATTTCGACGCGATCGCCCTGCGCCAGTTGCTGCGCGTCGCGTACGATCTTCTTTTCCGGCACCGTGCGGACCAGCGCGTAACCCCGAGACAATACCGCGAGGGGACTGAGGGCGTCCAATTGCGCGATCAGCGGCATCAATCGGCTCCGGGACCGATGCACCACGCCTGCGCCGGACTGCCCGAGCCGGCGGTACAGCGCACCGAACTCGTCGCGCGCGCGGCGGACGCGGTTCCTGGGCGAAAGCAATACGAGCGAACGCGCCGCGTGATCCACGCGCCGCCGCGATACCCGCGTCATCTCAAGGACCTGGTTCTCCATGCGCATGCGCAGTTCATCGACTTGTTGCCGGCGCTGCCGTACCAGTTCCTCCGGGCGGCGAAACACGAAACTGGAACGCGCGATGTTCAGCCGGTTGCGGACGCGTTCGACGCGTCCCAAGAGGCCCGCAGCCAGCCGCCTTTGCATCTGACGGACACTGTCCACGAGCGCTTCCTGCTCCTGGACGACCAGCTCCGCGGCGGCCGAAGGCGTCGGCGCGCGCATGTCCGCCACGAAGTCCGACAGCGTGAAATCGATTTCATGACCAACGGCCGAAATGATGGGCGTCTTGGCCGCATAGATGGCCCGCACCACAATCTCCTCGTTGAAGGGCCAGAGGTCCTCCAAGGAACCGCCGCCGCGGCCCACGATCATCACGTCGACCCCCAGTTCCTCCAGCGCGCGGATGCCTTCGACAATCTCCTCTGCGGCTTCCTCGCCCTGCACGCGCGCGGGATGCAAGAGTATGTGGACGTTGGCAAAGCGCCGGTGGATGACATTCAGAATATCGCGGATAGCCGCACCCGTCGGGGACGTCACAATTCCGATGCGCCGGGGCAGGAGGGGGAGCGGTTTCTTGTGTTCTGCGTCGAACAGCCCCTCCTCTTCGAGTTTCCTCTTGAGCTTCTCGAAGGCCAGTTGCAGCGCGCCGACACCTTTCGGGTGCATCTCGTCGCAGATGATCTGGTAATTGCCGCGCCGCTCGTAAACCGTGATCAACCCGAACGCGACGATCTCCAGGCCGTTCTCAGGTCCGAACTTCAGCTTCATCAGTTTCCCGCGAAACATGACCGCGTCTATCTGGCAGTCCTTGTCCTTGAGCGTGAAATAGGCGTGGCCCGCCGGAGAGACGCGCCAATTCGAAATCTCGCCCGACACCCAGACGTAGCTTACCTCCGTCTCGAGGAGATCCTTCACGCGACGAGTGAGCTGACTGACCGTCAGGATTTGGGGTTTTTCGACCGGCATGGCCCGCATTGTAGCGGATCGGCCGCCAAAGACGAAAACGCCGTTGTAGCGCCTTGGCCGGGGGAGAAGATATGCATTCGGACGGGATTAGGGGGTAAAGTGCAGGTTCCAAACCTTGGCGCCCAACTTTCGAGGAGATTCGATTTTGCCGGTTACCTACCAACACATCCTGGATGCGTCCGAGCGGGTGCGCCGATTCATCTACAACAGCCCGTGCCCGCCCTCGGTGCCCTTGTCCTTGGTGGCCGGGTGCGACATCTACTGCAAACTCGAGTACCTCCAACGCACGGGAAGTTTCAAGGAGCGCGGCGCGCGCAATGCGCTGACCGTGTTGGACCCGGAGCGACGGGAGCGCGGCGTTATCGCGGCGTCGGCGGGGAACCACGCCTTAGGGCTTGCGTACCACGCGTCGTTGCTCAAGATCCCCGTGACCGTGGTGATGCCCAAGTTTGCGCCGCTGACGAAGGTGATTAACTGCGAAGCGCTCGGGGCGAGAGTTGTGCTTCATGGCGAGGCCTTCGATGAGGCTCGCGAACTTGCAGCGCGGCTCGAAACGGAACAAGGTCTCACCTACGTCAACGGCTACAACGACGACG
>JAHDWY010000840.1 GCA_023384315.1 Candidatus Hydrogenedentota bacterium
CTCGCTCTGAATCATCGACCTTACGGTGTGGTAATTGATCTTCCAGGCGTGGCCCATGTAGTCCCAGAGGCGGTTGCTGTTCTCGTCGAAGAGGGGGTACCACTCGCCGACCTTGTGGTTGATGACGTGGTCCATGGTGAAGCGGTGGATGTTCTCGTAGGCGTCGATGTATTTTTCGTCGCCGAAGAGAATGTACGCGTCGAGGAGCCCGACGAGGGCCTCGGCCTGCTGCCAGAACTCCTTGTTCTTCTCGCGGGCGGGGCCATCGAAGGGGCCTTCGCAGTAGATGCCGCCGTGCTTCCAGTCAATGCCGTATTTCACGGCGTGATCGAAGATCTTTTTCAGGCCCGGCTTGTAGTCTTCGATGTCGAGGCCGAGCACCTTGATCGTGTGGATGAGCAGCCATGCGAACTCGATGTTGTGGCCGTAGCTGGTGTTGTCGAGGGGACGGCCCTCGTCTTCATCCGCATCACGATCGGAGCCCCAGACGTCGGCGAAGAGAATCTGGCGGAGCGGTTTCCAGTCCAGCGAAAACTGCGCGATGCCGAGATTATGGTCCGGGTGCATGATGTGTTTGAAGATCAGATCGACGATTTCTTTCGTGCGCTCTTTGTAGACGCGCGCGCCGGTGGCTTCGTAGAGATTCGTGAAGGCTTCCATGAGGTGCATGTGCACGTCGAAGGATTTGCGGTCGCCGCCGTATTTACCGGGCCGCTTTTTCGACCAATCCCGCTCGAGGAACTCGTAGTAACCGCCGTGACAATTGTCCGCGGCGAGGCATTGCAACACTTCGTAGGTCTTCACCGCCCACTCGATGCCGCGATGATCGCCGGAGGCCATGCCGTATTCGCTGAGCGCGTAGATGGCGAAGGAATGGCCGTAGGTCAATTTGCTCTGATTGATGGGGGTGCCGTCCTGCTCGCCCGTCCAGTACCAGCCGCCGTGATCGTCGTCCCAGCAGTGGTCGATAATGAAGTCGACCCCCTGTCTCGCGATCTTGAGGAACTCCCCTTCACCGATTCCCGCGCGGTGGACGGAGGAATACGTGTAAATGCAGCGCGTCTGACACAAGTGAGTCTTGACGGTCTCGCCGGTGGGTTTGCCGTCTTTGTCCAGGTAGGTCAGGAATCCGCCGTACTCTTTGTCGACCCCGTGGGTCAGCCAGAAAGGCAACAACTCGTCACGCAGATGATTCTGGACTTCTTGAAGAAAGGCATCGCAACGTTCAATCGTACTCACGGCAGAAGATTTCCTTACTGAAAACGGTCCCCAAGGACTTTCGTCCACACACTCGGTTGGGTGGGTAGTCTAGTGGCAGCAGGGAGATAAAGGCAAATGCTCAGCGCGGCGCGAAACCAACAAATATGACAGTGCTCCCAATCTTCGCAAAATCGTGAAAATCAGCACGTTACAACGTGCGCAGCCATGCGCGAAAATGGCCGGTTTTCCCCTCCATTTTTTGACCCTCGAAAATTCAGATTCAAAGCCTTGATTTGATGCTGGTTAAGCGTCTTCCTGGCGGTCCCAACGCGACTGCCGCCCCAATTTACTTGCTATACTTTTGAATCGGCAGTTCGCGGAGGTTGACCCGCTTGAGTTGTAAATTCGGGAAGAGGGAGGTCGTACTATGAAAGTACCTACCGCACGCGATTGCATGTCGGTCTGGTTCGTCACGCTCCGCCCAGAGATGGACGTGTACGAGGCCATCGACATCCTCGCAAGCAAGCGCGCATCCGCCGCCCCCGTGCTGGACGCGGACGGCAACCTCATCGGGATCCTGACGGAAAAGGATTGTCTCCGGGTTATGTCCCATGAAGCCTACGGACACCTCGGAGGGGGAACGGTGGCCGACTACATGTCGGAACTGAAAGGAGTTCTCACGGCGGATATGGATTTATTCTCCGTGGCGCGCGAGTTCCTCAGCACGAAT
>JAHDWY010000841.1:0-571 GCA_023384315.1 Candidatus Hydrogenedentota bacterium
TGGGCGCGGTGGTGGATGGCGTGGTTCAGGATGAAGTTCCGGATCACGGCGCCCCGCGGCATTTCGATGATGGTTTGTCCGTCCATGGTCATTTTCCAGGTCTTCAACAAGTCCGCGTCGGGCGTGCCTTTCATCGCCGCGACAGCCTCCTTCACCCGCTTATCGAAATCCTCGACGAGCTGTTTCGTGGACGCGGCCTTGTAGGGCTCGTAGCCGTCCATACTAAACGCGAATTCGTCCTGTTTCATGGTGGTGGGCACCCAACTGGCCGTGTCGGAAATGTGGCAAGCTAACTCCCCAAGGGACATAGACTTATCGTGGGGCTTCCACCCGAATTTCTCCTCCGGGACGCGTTCCAAAATTTTGCGGGTACTGGCCGCTTCGTGTTCGAACTCCTGGATCATGCCGTCGATAATCGCCATCGCGCACCTCTTTCGTTGGTTGAGTTTTTCGGGATGAGCAAATACTGAAAATCAATTCAGGTGTATTCAACCAGATTCTTGCGCGGTTGTCAATCCCTGTATTCACCGCGTTGATCGTCGTGCGGTGAGGCGGTTCCCAGCGAGGCCCG
>JAHDWY010000841.1:581-1927 GCA_023384315.1 Candidatus Hydrogenedentota bacterium
GTACGGAGGTCGTGCCCTTAGAGGACTACTTCGCTTTCATCGTGCCGACGCGCGTCGGACTCCCATTTCCGTTGCAGTAGGAATTCGCTGGAGAGGATGCGACACAACTCATCGAACAATTCGACTGTAGCGTCTTCGTTCAAGTGAAGTTCGGCGAGGGGCCTTGCGCAGGTATTGGACAGGCACCCGGGATCCTTTCGTTCTTCCGGCGTGAGAAAAGCCATCATGTTGCCTATCGCCGCGAGCGACGCGATACTGCGATTCAGTTGAGCGTACTCCGGCGTGTGGTGGAACCGAATGGTCTCGCCCAATTCGTCGGGGAGCCCCCAGGCGGATGCGAGAAGGTAGCCCGCCTCGGGGTGGGCGATGCCGAATACCCGCTCCTCCGCAGCGACAAGGTCGGCGCCACGGAGATTCGGATCCACGGATGCGTAGCGCTGCGGCGCCACTTCGGCGAAGGCAAGCCGCCCGATGTCCAGCAGAATCCCCGCGGTAAAGATGCCTGGCGTCGCGCCGAGCCCGGACACGCGCGCAATGATCTTGCAGAGCGTGCCACAGAGCATGGACCGCACCCAGAAGGATTTGAAGTCGATGGCCGGCGAACCCTTGAATAAGTCGACGACCGCGGCGGATAGCGCGACTGAATAGGTTTCGTTAAGGCCGAGCAGGGACACGGCAAGCGGAACCGAGGTAATCTGGTGGGGGAAACCGTACGCGGGTGAGTTCGCAATGCTGAGCAGTTTCGCGGCGAGCGGCGGGTCCGTAGCGATGATACCCCCGATTTCTTTCGCCGAAGTTTGGGGGTCATCGATTGCCTCGCGGAGTTTGTGGATCGTAATTGGCAACGAAGGAAGCGCGGTCAGTTGCTGAATGAGCGATTGAATCCCGGCCAGCTTCAGCGACACACTGATGGCCTCGGCAGGAACTTCGGCCTCGTGCGCACGATCCTGTTTTGACTCCTCCGGAGCCGCGTAATACCTTTCGATACTTGCCCGCAAATCTTCCGCGGAACAGAGCACGGGCGAGATTTTGAAACCGCACGCCGCGTTGAGTTGCGCGATAGTCGCCGTGTCGAGCGGGCACACCATTCCCACGGTGAGGTTGCCGCCGATCAGGTCCAGCGGAAACACCTCGTGCTGGACGGCGAAGTCCCGGGGGATTAGAGAAAGAATGTCGTGGGGTACGCCATAGCGGGCGATTTCCACCCGCGGCAGACCGCGCTGGCGGGACAGGAACCTGGTGAACGTATCAGCGTCAATGGATTCGAGCGCGATCAGGTTCTGGACGATCCTGCCGCCTTCCCTTTTTTGTCTTTCGACGGCGGCGCTTAGTTGCTCCTCATTGAT
>JAHDWY010000030.1:0-9620 GCA_023384315.1 Candidatus Hydrogenedentota bacterium
AAATGAACGTTGCGGTTGCGGTCAGTTTGATGCCATCATCGACCATGCGCACCGGAATGCCGTGCCATGCGAAAAGCTGGCGAAGGAATGGACTGTAGCGCGTCTCCAGGTATTCGACGGGACTGTCGATGCGCGCGCGGCGCCAGCGCACGGCGAAGAGCATGACGCTGAAAATCGTGGCCGGTATGGCGACCCAAAGGAGCGTCACGCCAACCCAACCGTGGCGGTAACACAACCCGGGATAGAACACGAAAGCCGCGACGCTGAAACTGCTCATGTAGAACGAGACGCCGCTCAGCCACCACGGGATTCGGTTGCCGCCGCTGAAGTAGTCCTTCATGCGTTTCATGCGATTGTAGAAGTACACGCCGATTCCGAGCATCAAGACGAAGTACCCCGCGATCATGAAAATGTCCGCGTTCTCAAAATGGCCCTGGGTTCCCGGCATGGTTGCGCGCCTCCCGCTATTTGAAGTTGCCGACGGACCGCGCGTAGGCCACGCAATCGGCGATGGCCTGCAGGGTCTGCTCCTGGGTCAGCTTCACCCCTTCCGTCCCTTCAAACTCCAGCGTGACCGGGCCCGCGTATCCGTGGTCGCGCAGCAGGGCGATGATCGCGGGAATTTCGACAATCCCCGTTCCAAGCACCGGAAACTCCCAGGTTTCAAAGGCGCCGGAATGATCCTTGAACTCCACCGTGGCCACGTAGCCGATGCTCTTTGTCAATTCGGCGACCGCGCTGGTTTCTTTGTTGTAGTAGGTGATATTCGCCGTGTCGAAGTTCACGCGGATGTTGGGATGGTTCACCGCCTGCATGGTCTCTACCTGCACCGCGCCGTTGGTGCCGAGGTCCGGATGGGTCTCCAAGCCGATGATGACGCCGTGGGCTTCTGCCGCGTCGCCTGCCGCTCGCAACCGCTCAAATGCGGTTTCCTTGGGCGAGTCCCCGCGTTTAGCGGAGAGGAAGAGATACTTCACGCCCATTTGTTTGCAGACCGCCAGTTGCGGTTCGAGTTCCGCGGCGAAGGTGTCTTTGCTCAAGTCAGCGCTCCCGCGAAAAACGACCGGCGTGAGTTCCAATGACGCCAACTTGGCCTGCGTCGCTTCCACTTCTTCCGGCGCGGGAACGGACATGAAGACGTACTTCACGCCGATCCGCTGTAAGTGCGCCCAGCCCGCTTCCTGGTATTCGCCGTAGCTCATAATCCGCACGGCCAAGGGCCACGGCTCGGTAGTTTGCGTCGTTGCCGTTGTTGTTGCACATCCCGCGCAGAGCAACAGCGCACAACCGGCATAAAAAATCCCCGCGTTTCTTCCCATCCTGTAATTACCCCCCCCCCTAGGTAGGGTCCGCGCGGCCTCAACCGCGCGGACGAAATTTCCGACTACGCCAATTCTGCGCGATGGGCCCAGACTTTCTCGAAGGCCTGGGCATATTGCTCGCAGAGTTCCGGCACCTCTTTCGTGAAGTACGGCAAGCCGAGACAGGTGTCGTTTGCCTGCTTCGATCCCGGCAATTCGGGAATGACCGGTTTGTGGTGCCACCACTGCTCTTCGGCATACAACGGCAACTCGTGCTGCAAGGTGTAATGGCGTCCCGTGACTTGCACGCCTTCGGCGGCGAGTGCGTCGGCAATCTTGTCCCGCGAGACGCCAACTTCCTTCTCGTCGATGAACAGCATGTTCCAGGCGTAATACAGGCGTTGCACGTCATCGCGATGACTGGACTGTTCGTACAATCCGGGTAACTGAGTGAGCCGATCGTTCAAACGCCGGACCTGCGCGGCACCCGCGTCGTTGCGCTCGTCCAGACCTCGTAACTGGCAGCGGGCCAACTCTGCCGCGATGGGATGCATGCGAAACTTCAATCCGAGGCCCGAGCCTTTGTATTGGTAATACGGCATGTTCTCGGTCATGCCCTTCATGTCGTAATTGCCGAATGCGGTTGCGCGGCCGAAGTCCTCTTCGCTCTGGTAGACACCCATCCCGCCCTCGATTGCCGGAAGCGGCTTCGTGGCCTGATAACTGAAAATGCTCATGCGTCCCCAGGATCCCATCCGCTTGCCCTTTAGTTTGGCCCCATGGGCGTGCGCAGCATCTTCGAGGAAAATCAGCCCCTTCTCATTCGCCCAGTCGCCGATGTGGTCGACATCTGCCGGCAGTCCGATCCAGTGCACGGGCAGAACGGCCTTGGTCTCCGGCGTCAGACGTTTTTTCGCATCCTCGAGATCGAAGTTCAACGTGCGCGGATTGATGTCCACGAAATTCGGCACGAGGCCGAAGAGACGCATGGGAACGATCGTCGCGAAGAAGGTGTAGCTCGGCACCATGATCTCGCTGCCCGGGGGTAAGTTCAGCGCGAAGAACATGGAGCAGAGGGCGCTGGTCCCGTTGCAGTGCGAGGTGCAGTAGGGCACGTCGAGGAACTCCGCCCACTCCTTCTCGAGTTTCGCGTTAGGGTCATAGTTCGGCGCGCGCAGGAGCTCGAGGACCGCCTGCTCTTCCGATTCCCCGTATTGCGGCCACTTGGTGGCATCGCTCGCGTCGGCGGTAACCGCTTTAGGTCCGCCGGCGACAGCCAGTTTCTCGACTGATGCGCCGTGTGCCCGGCTGCCGAGTCCGATCGACACGCTCGCCGTGGCGGCTCCGCTGGCGATGAGAAAGTCACGACGGGAGGGATGGTTGGAATGCGAATCGTGCTGCAAAGACATGTAGCCCCCTTTCTGTGCGCCGGGCTGCATTCCCCCGAGCGCCGCGCACGTGTGTGCTTATAGTAGAGCCGGATTTCTCAAGTTTCAAACTAATTTTGCGTTGCAGCCGCTATCGATCGGATTGACCTTTCTGTGAAACTCCTTATGAATCATAGAGTTGCTTGGGTTCTGGAGGCGGAAAAAAGCCGCGCCCGGCTGGCAAACAGCCAAATCCGGGCGCGGCGAAAACCGGTGTCTGTATCACGCTGTCATATCAAATCGACTAGTCGCGCGACAACACGACCAGGTTAAATGCCGCCGTGACGGGATTTCCGTCTGCATCGTGAATTCGGACGCGGTACTGCATGTTGGTGTCGCTCGCGGCTACCTGTGCGACCGTCGCCGAAAGGGTTGGGCCAGTCGACCCCGCAATGTCAGCGTTCACTTCCGGCGTAGCGACTGCAACGGAGTCGGCCGCGTTCGGGAACGAACCAGCCGGCCCGTCAAGGGTCACGAGAAACACGCCGGCGCTTTCTTCCACCACGCTGCTGCCGGGATTGTTGAGCGGAGCAGGATTGATGACGATGAAGTCTCCCCCGAGTCCCCGATTCGAATACACGAAAGCGCGCACTTCCTTGGTAATCATAGCGGCGAGATCGGCGATTGCTTGATCCTGGTTGTCATTTTCCGTCGCCAGATTCTGGATCTCCGTTTGCTGGCTCTGGACTTGGGTGTTCAGCGCGCCAATCTGGCTTACCGCGTCGGCAAGGTCTGACTGAAGAGTTCCGATATCCGTCTGCGCCTGTAAAAGCGCCTGTTCCAGGGAATCGAGATCCGTCTGCTGGTCTTGAATCGTTTCATTCAATACATTGATTTGTGCCTGAAGTTGCTTGAAAGGCTTTCCGTTGCCTGGCTTCGCAGTTGCGACATGTGCGCCCGCAAGCAGCACCGCGAGCACCACAATTCCCCGACCGAGCACCATCTTTTCCGTCATGACCGTTTCCTCCAATGTATTTTCTTTGATGAGGGACAATTCCCCCGCAAGGTTGGCAATAGCCCAAGCAACACTCGGGCCAATCGCATCGCCTGGGCGATGCTGGCAAAAGCGCGTGAATAAGCGCCGTACTTGTAGATTCGGTCGTCACAAAGGCTCATGTAGGAGCCAAAATTCTGTTGATTTGCCGGAAATTAGGCGGTTAACAGTTGACATCCGGCGCTTGGTTCGGGTCTGCTGGTTTGGCGTAGCCATCGGTTTTGAAATCTGTTTCCGTAGTCGTCGTTGCCCGGAGTGGCCCCAAAGACGATTGTGGCGATTGGAGAGTGTATGAGGTCCCGACACGCTTCTAGAACGAGTGTCCAGCCCGAACGGTGGGCGTGCCCGCGATGACGGAATCTGTGGCGTTCGGCGCCGCGAACTACGCCGTGCTCGTGGTGTACCTCGCAATCGTCGTGGGCATCGGCCTCCTCGTTTCGGGCAAGCAGAAGACGACGACAGATTTCTTCCTCGCCGGGCGCAACGTGCCCTGGTTCATCGTGGCCATGAGCGTATTCGCGACGATTACCAGCGCGGTCACCTATATGGGCGTCCCCGGTCTCGTATACGGAGAGAATTTGTCCATCATGGTCGGCATCCTCATGATGCCCGTCGTCGCGCCCTTCATCATTCTATTGTTCCTGCCGTTCTACCAGCGGCTCAACGTGACGACATCGTACGAATACATCCTCCAGCGGTTCGGCGCGAATGCCCGTTATTGTGTTTCCGGTCTCTTCGTGTGCGCCCGCCTGGGCTGGCTAGGTACCGTCATTTACGCCCCGGCGCTCGCGTTGTCCGTC
This sequence comes from Candidatus Hydrogenedentota bacterium, assembly GCA_023384315.1. Classification (GTDB taxonomy): domain Bacteria; phylum Hydrogenedentota; class Hydrogenedentia; order Hydrogenedentales; family SLHB01; genus JAHDWY01. The sequence continues at coordinate 4,523 of JAHDWY010000030.1, forward strand.
GTAACCGGAATCGAACTGTGGTTGGCCATTGTGCTCATGGGGCTTCTCGCCACGGCCTACACTGCGTTGGGCGGTCTCGCCGCTGTCATTTGGACGGATGCCGCACAATTTGTCATCCTGGTTTGCGGAGTGTTGCTGGTGGCGGCGTCGCTGATGCGAGAGGTGCCCGGCGGGGTGCCCGAGATCCTTCGCGTCGCGGGAGAAACGGGACACCTTAACTTACTGGAGTGGAAGCCAAGCCTGACTCGAATGACCGTGACCGTCGTAGCCGTCTCGTACTTCTTCAACTTCCTGCACGACTACGGCGTCGATCAGATCACCGTACAGCGACTGCTTGCCACCCGTTCACTTGGGGCCATGGCGCGCGCGACCATTGTCAATGCGCTCATGTCGGTTGTAATTGTTGGTGTTCTGGCGTTTATTGGGCTTGGCCTTTTCGCATACCACCAGGCTTGGCCCGATCGGTTGCCGGACGGCATCGTGGGCGATCAGGTGTTCCCCTACTACATCGTGCACGCCTTGCCCGCCGGGGTCTCCGGACTCGTCATCGCCGGAATCTTCGCTGCCGCTATGTCCAGCATGGATTCGGGGATTAACTCGCTGTCGACGGTCGTTGTGAACGACTTCATCCGCCCGGCCCGCGGTTCGAATGCTGATGATAAGAAAGACCTGTGGATTGCCCGCGTGTTGGTGGTGGTATTCGGCGTGTTCGCTACGGGTGTAGCGTTTTTCGCGACGACAATAGGCGAGATTCTCAAAACCGCACAGGTATTTCTAGGACTGTTCTCCGGTCCCGTGCTCGCCCTGTTCTTGCTGGGAATTTTGACGCGCCGCGGATCCTTCGTCGCGTGGCTCTGCGGTGTCGCTGTTGCCGTACCAGCCACCATCGCGCTCCAACGATGGACAGACGTGCACTTTGTCTACTACTTCCCCTTCAGTTTCGGTCTGTGCTTCGTGGTGGGCCTACTACTCAGTTTCGTATTCAAGGCTCCTGCCGCCGATCCAAGTTTGACGCTCCGGGGCAACGTCGTCGCGAAGCGGGACGATTCAATGTAGCGCAGGCGTCCCCGCCTGCTTGTTGATTGCGTGTGGTTACAAAGAATGCAGGCGAGGACGCCTGCGCTACATCTCCACCTGCAAACGGAACCATCGGATGCAGGCGACGCAGTCTTCCACGCACCAGAAGGCGACGAAGATCGCGCCATCGGAGATCTGCACGCACTGAGGAAATCCAAACCGGAGCGTGCGCATTTCTTCCAGCTTGTTCGTGGAGTCTTTCCCATACAGCGCCCGATCGGCGCCCCACAACGGCGCATCGGCGAGAGGCTTCCACGTTTTGCCCTCGAATTGCGCGAAATGCGCCCAGAGGCCTCGTTGGTCGAAGCGCCGGTAGACAAACAGGACGCGATTGTCCGGCAACGCCAGCGGTGTACACGTTTCGCCATTCAAGGGAGCAACCGAGGGAAGGCTGTAGGAAAAGCAGTCATCCGAGGAAAACGCATAGCGGTTGGGCAGGCTCTTCGCGTTCGTATAATCGTGCGCCCAACACACCGCCAGCCACCGCCCATCGCTGAGCCGCGTCTGTTTCTGTTCCCAACTCGTGACGTGTCGGTCCCACTGATTGAATACGTCCACGCACCGATTCCACGTCCGTCCGCGGTCGTCGGAGATCAGCGTGACGGCTTTCATCCCGTGCGGGCAGTTCCCGTCCCAGTCCTTCCAGAGCGAGGTCGGCAACATCCAGCGCGTGTCGCTCACTTCGAGGATTGGCGAGCAGATCTCAAACACCGACCAGTCGATCGGAGGGTTAATGAAGCGCGGCGCCGACCAAGTGTGGCCGCCATCCGTCGACTCGATGATTGCGAACCTCGTGTCGACATACCCTTCCGTGACCGGATTCGCCAAACCTTCGTCCCGACGCGAGCGGTCACACAACAGAACGACGGCGACGAGGGTGCCGTCCTTGAGACGGCTCATGCGGCCAAGTGTAGAAACTGGTTTCTCGCCGGATTCCGGTTCAAATACTACAACTGGCTCCGACCACGACGCGCCGCCATCCGTAGAGCGCGACAGGTGCAATCGCACATCGATGTTTTCCATGGCGCTACCGAGTTCGAAGGCAGCCAGAAGTTCCCGATTTGGCAGTTCCACTACAGACGGGAAATAAGCCTGGCGCGGTCGAACGTTTGGCGCAGGATTTCGAAAGACAAGCCCAGTTGTTTCCACCGTGATACTCGGCACAATATCCCCTCCATCACAAAATCTCTCGCATCCGAGCGAACCGCACAACTTCAATGCTATCAACAGTACATGATGGATAATTTTCGCACAATTGCATTCTTGCACGATTTCAGGATAACCACTTCTCCGCCACTTTTCTCCGACAGATGGTACAATTCCGGCGATCTCCTCCGGGATGGGGAAATCGGCGCTCTGTCTGAGCGCGCCGGATGGAGTGCTTGGGACTGGTGGTCATACGATGCTGGCGACCGTGCTTTTGCCCTACGATGAGGAGTGGCAAATTTATGGTCGCACATTCACACAAACCGATCCGCCGCGCTGTGTCCTCCAACTTGCCGAGTACAACCCTCACCCTCGCGTTGACGTTCATCGCCGCCACCGCTGCGTCAGCCGCACCAGGCGAGGTGCTCTACGAGCAGAAGATCAGCAGCCTCCATGGCAACTTTACCGGAGCCCTGGATTCGAGCGATCAGTTCGGCTATTCGGTCTGCGCCATGGGCGACCTCGACGGCGACGGCACGTCCGACGTGGCAGTCGGCACACCCTACGACGATGACGGAGGGACAGACCGTGGCGCGGTCTGGATATTGTTCCTTCAGCCTGACGGCTCGGTGAAGGCGCAGCAGAAGATAAGCGCCACGGCAGGCAACTTCGGTGGCGCCCTCGACGACAACGACCTCTTTGGCAGCGCGATTGCACCAATTGGAGACCGGAATGGCGACGGTGTCAATGACCTGGCCGTGGGCGCCATGAACGATGACGATGGCGTGACGGACTTCGGTGCGATCTGGGTTCTGTACTTGAACGCCAACGGCACCGTTAGTTCATATCATAAGATCAGTGCCACGTCGGGAGGTTTCAATGCCGCATTGGGCTTCTTTGACAACATAGGCAATTCACTGGCGTCCATCGGCGATCTTGATGGCGACGGCAGCAATGAACTCGCGGCCGGCGCCTGGAACGATGATGATGGCGGTACGAATCGCGGAGCCGTTTGGATCCTGTTCTTGAATCCGGACGGCACGCTGAAATCGCATCAGAAAATCAGCGATCTCGAAGGCGATTTCGTTCCCTCTCTCGTGAACTTCGATAACTTCGGCACTTCAGTAGCCGGTATTGGCGACCTCGATCTCGACGGCGTGCCGGATATCGCCGTCGGTGCCATCGGGGATGACGACGGTGGGGCGCTACGCGGCGCCGTCTGGGTACTGTTCCTGGATGCCGACGGTACCGTGAAAGCGCATCAGAAGATCAGCAACACGCAGGGCGGGTTTGCCGGACCATTGGAAAACACAGACTGGTTCGGATGTTCGGTTGCTGCGATTTCCGATCTCGACAACGACGGGATCAGCGATCTGGTCGTCGGCGCTTGCGGAGACGATGACGGCGCAAGCGGGAGCGGCGCGGCGTATCTGATTTTCATGAACGGGGACGGCACAGTTCACAACTTTTCCAAGATTAGCGGAACCTTTGGGGGCCTTGTTGGTCCGCTGCAGACGGGCGACCGCTTTGGGAGTGGTGTGTCGCTGCTGGGCGACCTGAACGGCGACGGAACGATGGAACTCGCCGTCGGCGCGAGTCTCGACGATTCCGGCGGGCCTGGACGCGGCGCGGTGTGGGTGCTCAGTCTGGAGGGAGTTGTCGTCAACCAGGATTCGGACGGCGACGGCCTCTTGGACTCGGACGAAACCGATATCTACGGCACGGATCCCAGTATCGCCGACACTGACGGAGACGGACTTACCGACGGCGAGGAGGTGCTCGTGTACGGTACCAATCCTCTCCTTGAGGACTGCGACGAAGGCGGCATCGCAGACGGGTGGGAAGTGCTGGTTGACGGCACAGATCCCCTGAACCCTCTTGACGACATCGTGGACAGCGACGGAGATGGTCTCCTCGACGGCGTAGAAATCACGCTTGCCGCTGGAGGTGATTGCCCCGATCCGCTGGTATTCGACAGCGACGGAGACGGATTGTCCGACGGTGAGGAGTACCTGACGTGGCAAACCTCGCTTTGCGATCCCGACACCGACGGGGATGGCGTGGACGACGGTATCGATCCGACGCCGCTGGTACCGGGCGTACCTCCCGAGTTCATTGAGAAGTTGCTTGATGACGCGGCAAACACCGTGCTTGCGTTCCCAGTGAACATCGTGGACGCCAAAAACGCTAAAGCGGCACAAGGCCGTCTAGGAGCGATGTCCAATAAGCTCGAGGCTGCCGCCTTGCTTGTCGCGGCGGGGCAGTATGACGCGGCACGTGAGGAACTCGAAAGTCTCCTGAAGAAACTTGACGGCGCTCCAAACCCGCCGGATTGGATTCTGTCGTCGGATGAGAAGCAGACGTTGGCATCTGAAATCGAGTTGGCCATCGCGCTACTTAAGTTGCCCCGGTTCGTTGCGAGCATAGATTACGCCTCCGCCTGGAAGGAGGGCGACCGGTTCGACGGCAATCGAAACTCGGCCGTCCAGAAGAAACCTAAGAAAAAGAGCAACCAGCGGCGGTAACCGCCTGAACTGGATATCAATTCTCCCGAACCGAGGGCCATGCCTTCGGTTCGGGAATCCATGTTCCGCTGCCAAGCCTATCCCGCCAGGAAGCGCACGAACGGCCCCTTAGCGTTCAGACGCCATGCCTGAGGCGTCTCCTCTTCATCGCAATAAGCCTGTGCTCTGCCCGGCCGTCACTCGCGTTGCGCAGGCCAAAGCCACGTGCTAGCATGTCCGTCCACCCATTGGGTTGCTCGAAGCGGCGAGGGTGCCTCCCGCATTGGCCGTTCTATGCCACGCGAGACGCACCGTGGAAGGGGAACATGGAACAATTCGGCGACATCTTTCAACACACCAATTTCACGGGG
>JAHDWY010000030.1:9630-10796 GCA_023384315.1 Candidatus Hydrogenedentota bacterium
GCGTTTGGTCTGGTGGCGCGCCGCTACATTTCGGACATGGCTGACTATGTCGTTGCCGGGCGGGGCGTGCGGCCTGCGCTGGGCGTCGCGACGCTGACCGGAACGGAACTTGGCCTGGTTACCGTCATGTATGCGGCCCAAAAGGGGTTTAACGGCGGATTTGCGGCCTTTCATATTGGTTTGGCCGCGGGCATCGTCGCCTTCATGATCGGCGCGAGCGGCTTCATCATCGGGCCCCTTCGCAAGCACAACGCCTTAACCATTCCCGACTTCTACCGCAAGCGGTTCGGGCGCAAGACGCAAGTCCTGGGCGGACTGATGCTGGCCTTTGGCGGTATCCTCAACATGAGCATGTTTCTCAAAGCCGGCGCCATGTTCCTTCAGGCCGTCATGGGTCTCGAGAGCGACCGGGCGCTGCTCATGCTCATGATCGTCCTCGTCGCTGTCGAGTTGTTTTATACCGTGCTCGGCGGCATGGTGTCCGTCGTCCTGACCGACTACCTCCAGTTCGTGGTACTGGCCTTCGGCATGGTGCTTGGAACCATGCTCGCCATCCACGAGGTCGGGTGGAATCACGTCTTTAACACGGTGGCCGAACTGAAGGGTTCGGCGGGATTCAATCCCTTCGAGGCGGAAAGCGCGTTTGGCGTTGACTACGTGCTTTGGATGATTTTCATGGGCGTGGTCAGTTGCGCGGTTTGGCCCACTTCGGTCGCGCGCGCGCTCGCCAGTGAGAACGTTTCGGTCGTGAAGAAGCAATTCATGTGGGCCTCCATCTCCTATGCCATTCGCATGATTGTGCCGTATTTCTGGGGCATCGCCGCCTTCGTGTTCATTATGGGATCGCCCGCGCTGAAGGAAGCCTTCTTCCCGACTGCGGAAGGCGCGACGGCCGTGGATTCCCTGTACGGCATGCCGGTGTTTTTCAGCCGGACACTACCTGTTGGGATGATCGGGCTGATTACGGCGGCCATGGTCGCGGCCATGATGTCGACCGACAGCGGCTACTTCCTCTGCTGGAGTTCGGTGCTCACCAACGACGTGGTCGTGCCCTTGTCCAGGAATCACATGTCGCAAAAAGCCCGGGTATGGACGACCCGTGGCTTTGTCCTGCTGATTGGGATCACGATCTTTATTATGAGTTACGTCTATCCGCTGCGCCAGGA
>JAHDWY010000030.1:10806-14506 GCA_023384315.1 Candidatus Hydrogenedentota bacterium
GGGACTTCCTGACCGTAAGCGGTGCGATCTATTTCACCGGCGCCTTCAGTGTCCTGCTCGGCGGGCTCTACTGGAAGCGCGCCAGTTCGACCGGCGCGGTGCTGGCCATGTGCACGGGCGGGCTGGCCGTGCTGGGACTCGAGGCCCTGCAACGGTTCTTGTTATTGACTGTGCTGCGCATCGATCTGGCGCGGGCCGAGCACATCATGGCCACGTACCTGCCGAGCCAGCGGGTTGGGTTAGCCGTCGTATTGCTGGCGCTCACGGTGATGGTTGTTGGTTCGCTGTTATTTCCCGATAGGAAGCGCCCTGACGAAGACACTGCGGCGGAATCGGCCGCGTAAGCGCTTGTTCCACGCGTTGAACCAAGAAGGATTTCGGTTATGGATGAACCTGTGGAAGGCCGTCTTCATCGTAAGCGTGGCCGCCTTCACCATCATGTCCCTTTGGGTAACCGTTGGAGGGGCCTTGGACATCCGGGCATTGCTGCGTATCCTTCGTGAAGAACACGAAGCGAAACAGAACAAGAAACACGAGTGACGAAACTGCAACGAACCGAGGAGATCCGACATGCGTAGCGCTGCTCTCGCCGCGACACTCGTTCTAGTGATTGCTTTTGCCGGTTCCGGAATCTCGGCTGCGGAAAGTTCGGCCGATTTGCGCCATCCGCGGCCATCCGGATTCTTGGAAACGGCCGCCCCTGCAGGACCGCAGACCGTGGAGTTTCAGCCCGTCGGCGAATTCGCCAACGTCACGTATGACCTCGTGGCGAAGTTTCCGAAAAACGCGGCTCCCGCGTTTCAGGTTGAGCGGGTCCTGGTGAATGGCGACGAGAAAGACCCGTTCGTCATTGCCAACCATAGCGTCTTCAACGGAAACCGTTGGGTACACGGCAGCGAAGACTTCTCCGTTTCGCTCTACGCGGACTGGCAGCCGGGCAAGACCTACGAGATCGCCTTGGAAGGCACCAGTGAAGCAGGCGAACCAGTGCGGCTTGCCGCGAATGAAACCGCCCCGTCCGAGCGCACGAAAGTGAAGGGCCCCAGCTTCGGCCAGCCTACTGCGGAGTTTCCGTACCATCACCTCACCGTCACGCTGGCTAAAGAGTCGCTTGCGCCGGGCAAGGTCGTATCCGTCTCCGTGGACGGCAAAGCCAGCCGCGACGCCCGCTACTTCAACCACGGAAAGGCCCTTCCCGGTTCAACAGAGAACGGAACCGTTGAAGGCGAAACGTACGAAGGCGTCATCGCGGGCAACCGCGACTTTCAGATCGTGGCCCCGGTGGACTGGGTGAACGGTTCGAAGCATACGGTCGCGGTTGCGATCGCGGATGAGGACGGCAAAGAGTCCACCTTCGAGGCCGAGGGGACCGCGCCCGGCTCCGGCGGCTTCTGGAACACGGATTGGCCGCACTCGGTTTCTCTGGTGCTCCACGAAACGGCCGGTATCCAGCGCCAGGGCGAGCCGGTGCACGCCATGCTGGGACTCTTCGCTGACGACGTCACCAAGCCCGAGAACGAGATTCGCGTGGTCACTTACGAACCGACCCACCCCAAAGCCGGCGCCGATGGCTATGTCGTCGTCCCGTGTCAGGTGACCAACGTGACCATTTGGCGCGACGAGCGCCTGCTCAACTCGGGCGAGCTGGACGCCGAAACCGGCGAACCGGTGCACCGGTATGACGCGACGACTACGGTGGAACTGGTGTTTCTCGCCGATGTCCAGCCGTACGAGCTGAAGGTCTACCAGGTGGTGTACGGCAATCCAAACGCCGAACCCTTAAGTCTGGACACGGACCTCAACGTGGCAAAAGGAGAGGGATTGAGCCAGACGATTACGACGGACGCGTACGAGTTCTACCTGTCCGTGAACAGCGGGGCCGTGGAGCAGGTGACGATCCGGGGCGAGGGCGAGCCGGTGTTGCTTGAGCACAAGCTCGAAACGAACGGCGCCGTGCACTGGAACCCGGGATTCTACTCGCCCCCGATCCCGTGGGTGCACGCGAGCGACTGGGAAACGCCCATTTACGATGAGATCAGCGGTCCCATCATGCACCGGACGCGCCGGTACGCGCCGCTGCCTCACATGGAAACGGTCAACGCGTCCATTTCCTACGAGTTCTATGCGGACAAGCCCTACGTGATGATGACGTCCTACATGGAGGTCATCAACGATCACTTCGTCATGGCCGCACGCAACGGCGAACTCGTCTTCAACCATGCCGTGCTCAATGAATTCGTGTGGAAGGATCCGCTGGGCACCGTGCAGAGTCTCGACATCGAGTCCTCGCGCAAACACCCGATCCACGCGCTTGAAGTGCCCGCGGAAACGCCGTGGATGGCCTTTGTCAATCGCGAACAGAAGGTCGGTTTTGCGAGCATTAATCTCGAGTTCAATTGCGGCAACAAATACGGCCAGCAGCCGAGCGCCGCGCAGCCGTATATCTACGTGCAGAACGGACCCTGGATCTACTGGTCCCGGCCCCTGGTCTACCCCTTCGGCGGGCTGAACTTCACGCGCATGATGCCGGTGCGCGCCGGCAGTTTCTACACGGAAACAGCGGCCTGGGTGCCTTTCCGCTTCGCGGAAGACGACGATCCTTTCGCCGAGATCGAGACGCTTACTGAGCAGCTCTCCCATCCGCTGCAGGTCCACGAATGGATGGCCACCGACGAACGCACGCCGGAAGCCTGGGTGATGCCTATCCTGACCATGCCCTTTGATGAGGGCGTCGAGGGCGCGCTCAGCGGGCACAAAGACACGGAAGGCGAGGAGTAGCCGTGCGACGCGCTGTATATCTGAGCGCGCTGCTTTGCGCACTGGTTGCGAGTGCGCAGTTGCCGGTATCGGTTGAAGCAGGCCGGGACGTGGGTGACGGACAGGTCCTCTATCCGACGCCCTACGATCCGAAGAATGTGACGGAGGTTACCTTCGTGTCGCCCACGGTCGAACACCCGTTCTTCGAGATCGTGATTCCCTTCGGCAATTGGACGGAAGGTGCCTCCGCAAGCGTCGCGAAGATTCGTGTCAACGGCACGGAATCGGATTCGTTCTATGCCTTCGTGGATGGATTCGCCCACGTCCAGTCGGGATGGATCACGCAGGAAGCCACAGACGCGAAGAACGTAGTCTTGGTCACGCGATCCGTTTGGCACAACGGCGAGAATACGTCCATCGAAGTTGAAATAAGCGCAAAAGGCGCAGATGAAAAGTCCAAGACCGTCACGCGATCTTTCGAAGCCAAGGCCCCTAAAACCGGGGGCGCGCCGGATGGTTTCAATCGGTACCAGTCGGTGGTTTTGCACGAAACGGCAGGGCTTGCTCGGGACGGCGAACCCGTCGAGTTCTCAATCGCGGCGCGCGCGGAGGACTGCGAAGATTTGGAACGGGAACTGCGCCTGTTTGCCTGCGATGGCGAGACGTACACGCCCGTGCCAACCCAGACATTCAACGCCAAGCGATTCCCTGGAACGCCGCCGGGCACGTCGAACACCAATTATCTGCAACATCCGTCGCAGTCGGTCGAAGGCGTGTTCCTCGCATCGGTGCCCGCAAACGAATCGCGCGTGTACGTCTTCCTCTACGACAACCCGAAGGCCGGTTCGCCCGCCGAAATCAAGGGCGGATTGAACATCGAAGGACCGTCGCTGGAAGCAAGAGTCGAGAACGAGCATTATATGGTCCAGCTCGATCAGGGTTC
>JAHDWY010000030.1:14516-15135 GCA_023384315.1 Candidatus Hydrogenedentota bacterium
AATCTGAAGGGGCGGGATGAAAATCCCGTTCCGACCTTAACCAACAGCTACAGCAACGCCGTGCACTGGAATCCCGATTCCTTTTCCGACAACGGCAAGTGGGGCCATACTTTCGCGTGGGACCCGCCGGACAAGACTATCGTGACGACACGTGGCCCGCTCATGTTCCGGATCACGAACAGCGGCCGCATGCCGGATGCCACCCCCCAGGTGAATGCATCGGTCACCTATACGTTCTACGCGGGCGTGCCCTACGTGAAATGCGCCACCGTCATGGAAGTGCGCGATCCGTTGAACGCCTCCGCTATCCGGAATGGCGAGATCGTTCTCGACTCCCATCTCATCGACCATTTCGTGTGGAAAGAGAAGAACGGGGAACTGCGCAGCGCACGCACCTTGCACGGTCCGAACTGGCAAGACGAATGGGCGATTCGCGTGGACCATGACGTCCCTTGGCTGGCCCTCACCAACGAGGCGCAGGATTTCGGCATCGGCGAGGTTATTGAGTCATCCCTCGCCTTCAACGCGACCCGCGGCGAGGCTACAACACACCGGCCCGCTTTCTACCTCTATTACCATCACTTCTGGTCGATTCCGGTCACGTACTTCACCCGCGGGT
>JAHDWY010000031.1:0-949 GCA_023384315.1 Candidatus Hydrogenedentota bacterium
ACTGGGGCTGACGATCCCGATACGAAACGAAGCCGGTAGCAACGGCGTTCCAGAACTGAGCCTCGATATCTATTTCAATCTGAGATCTCAAATTCAGACAATCCGATACCAAAGCGTGGGTGTCGGCAGAAGGCGAACGCCTGTTCGTTGAGAAGACGCTGCCGTGTTGGAGCCACTGCCAATGGATGGATTTGTCGGCCACAAAAGATCGCAGAGAACTCAAAAAGAACTCGTTCTCTATCTTTTGCGTTCTTTCGTGGCCAATTGGGCGGGACGCAGCCTTTTTCTTGCCCTGTCCCAAATCTGCCCGGTATAATCCGGCCCGTTCGTCATCTTTACGTTCTTGTACGCGGAGTCGCCCCAGCCCGGGCGTCTTCACAACCGGAGTACCTCATGGAAAACGTGATTATCATCGGTTCGGGACCAGCCGGGTATACAGCGGCGCTGTATGCGTCGCGGGCCAATCTGGAACCGTTGCTGTTTGAAGGCGAACTGAGTAAGGACGTGTTACCGGGCGGCCAGCTCATGACCACGACAGAAGTGGAGAACTACCCCGGCTTTCCGGATGGGGTGACCGGTCCGGAGATGATGGACCTATTCAAGAAACAGGCTCAACGGTTCGGTACAAAGATCCTCTCGAAAACAATTACGGAAGTGGAACTCTCGAAGCGACCGTTCACGGTCAAATCCAAGGACGAGTCCTGGCAGGCCAAGGCGATCATCATCGCAACCGGCGCGACTGCCAAATACCTGGGGCTGGAGTCTGAGGAGAAATTCATGAACCGGGGCGTGTCGGCTTGCGCGACCTGCGACGGTGCCCTGCCGCGGTTTCGAAACAAGCCCCTCGTAGTCGTAGGCGGCGGCGATACGGCCATGGAAGAAGCGATGTTTCTCAGCGGCTTTGCCAGTAAGGTTCATGTTGTTCATCGGCGCGACAAGTTCCGCGCGA
>JAHDWY010000031.1:959-15132 GCA_023384315.1 Candidatus Hydrogenedentota bacterium
TGTGCTGGCCAACGAAAAAATCCAGGTCGAATGGAACTCCGTCGTGGAGGAGATTCTCGGCAACGACAAGGACGGCGTGACGGGCGTCCGCATCAAGGATGTGAACTCGGGCGAGACGCGCGAGATCGCGTGCGCGGGTTATTTCTCCGCCATCGGCCACAAGCCCAACACGGACCTTTTCAAGGGTGTGCTGGATATGGATGAGACGGGCTACCTCGTCACGAAACCAAACTCTACGTACACCAACATCGAAGGTGTGTTTGCCGCAGGCGACGTGAAAGACAAGGTCTACCGGCAAGCGGTTACCGCTGCGGGCAGCGGGTGCGCCGCAGCCATCGACGCGGCGCGCTGGCTGGAATCGCAGGAAGGCTGACCCTTACTCCAGGCGTAGCCAACCCATCTCGGATGGATTATCGCTGCCGTACCCAAGCCGCGGTTGCACGCGGTCTTGGGATGGCGGAACCCACGCACTGACCGCGTCTCCGTTTCCGGCCCGCGCAAGATAGGTAACGTGCACGTTCATCCGCAACGGCCGATCTGAATGTATCTCACCCTGAAACCCGTCCAAGGGAATGCGCAATCGGAAGGTCTGCCGTCCGTCTACGTGTGGCGCGGTGAACTCCCAGGGCATGTCCGGCGTCAACCAGCCTTGCCGGATGTCGCGTTTGCCGTGCACGTCGGCGCGAAAGGTGCGGCGCGGGTAAATCTGCGAGGGTTCGATCGCGACCGCAACGCCCACGGCCCGCCACTGCTCTGAGGGGGCGCAGTTCACGTGGATATACAAGAACTCTCGATCTTGCGCGGCCTGCCACGACCACGCCGGTTCCGCATCGTTCGCGGCAACGCGCGTTATCTTCTCCCAAACAGTGTCGCCTTCCCAATTGGACATGAAGGACTTGTCGACACGCGCCGCGGTAGAGTAATAAGCGCTCTCCGCCGTTCCTGACTCCACCGGAAATACTTGACTGCCTGCGGCGACTGCGGCCTCCGCTTCCACGAATTCCGAATTCAACAGATCACGCAACCGTTCGATGCGCCAGCGCAGTTCGTCCGGCGAATAGGTATACCCCTCCGCCTCGGCCTGGAAACCGAGAAACGGATTGGCATCGCACAACGCGATCATGCGCTCCGTGTTCTCGATCTCTTCTTCAACGATCTCGCGCAACCGCCGCAACGTTTCGGGCCGTGAATCGGTTGATCCGTACAATAGGTCTTCCCGCAAATGGTAGAAGCGGAAAATGTTGTATCCGGTTCGGAACTGAACGCCCAGGGCCTCCGCAACCGTGAGGTCGAGTTGCCGGGCGGGATCGTCTGCGTACGCGGGCGCCACCTCACGAAGCACCTTTACTCCCTCTTGCCACTGATCCGACATGCGTTGGCAGAGAGTCAGCATCTCATCGAAGGTATGACTTCCCGAGAAGCATTCGCCGATGCGATCGCCGCTCGGCGGAAACTCGAGCTTCCAGACGGGCGAGAGATTCTGATGCGCCGGTTTCAGGTACAAGGGCCACACGATGCCGTCGTGCATGGGGCCGTAGTATTGAAAGGCATTCGTCAGGGGATAGTTGTCGTAGGCTTCCGCAAACAGACGCCACGCTCGAACCACGTCGGGGGCGTGAGCAACTCCCCAGTCCCGGCGCGCGAGTTCCAGCAGAAAAACTTCTTCGGTGAGACCCTCGGGGGCGGAGGGCAAGACATTGGCCGCGGCCCGATTCATGACGGAAGGCATGCTGCCGATGTACCAGCATTGCATGACCGACGTAACGCCGAGACGCCGCATCGCCTGGTACTTCCGGAAGAGGTTTCCCGGCACGGGAACGTAGGGCACCGTCGAAACTTCAAAGGACGTACAGGCCTGGAGTTTCGCGCCCATCTCCACGCTGTTCCCGGACGCCGCATTGGCAATGCGTTCAAAGGTATCGCTCGGTCCCACGAAAGACAGCCAGTAATCGCCGGCGTGCCGTTCTTTGCCGAGCTGGTCTTTGGTTCCGTCGGACTCAAAGTTGTACTGACAGATGACGCCGGGCGGGGTGCTCGCCGCGATGTCGATGAGCGGCTCCACGCTGCGCTGCGCGCCGGTACCGTTCCCGGGGACGTACAACCATGAAATGAGTTTTGCGCCCGGGTTGGCGTCGTGCATCCCCCGCTCCATGGCGGACAGCGAGGCGCGCAGAATGTCGCCAAGCGGCTTCTCCTTACAGACAGGGCACGCGATGTTCCAGTTCTCGTCGGCGCCGCTGAGGCAGGTCGTCGAACGCTCCCCGAAACTGATGTTGATCAAGCCGCCCAGGTTCGGCGCTTCGGTGAAGATGTCGTGCATAGCTTCGTAGAGATAGGTCTGCGCGGCATCGGAGAAGGGACAGAACAACCGCCCCGTACCCGAGAAAGGCTTGCTGCCAATCTCCGGATGCGCCTGCAAGAGGGGATGGTCTGGATCCATTACGCGGGGTTCGATGCAGAACAAGTAGACCTTGATGCCGTATCGCCGGCATTTCGCTATTGTCTCGCGCAGTTTCTGCAATCGGCGTTCACGGTCAGGGTCGACCACCGGCGTCAGCGAGGTCTTGCAGATGTCCTTAAACTCGATGGTGAGCCAGAGCCCGTTCACGCCATCGTGCGCCAACTTATTCAAGTAGTCGCCGGGGTAGTAGTCCACATCGTCGAGCAGTTCGTCCTTGTTCTTGGGCGGACGCTTGATCGGGCCAAAGAAACAGCGCGAGATGCGCGTATGGATGAAGGGCGACCGTTCGGTCACGCCGAGAGTCAGAAACGGGCCGTCGGCGCTCAGCAAGGTGTCTTCAAGAAAGAAGATCGCCCGGCGGATGCCCTCGGAATCGTTGGCCTGAATGCGGCACTCCTGTTCGGAGACTACAAGCCGAAATACCTCGAATCGCGTTGTCTCAGACTGCTCCGTGACGATGCGGAACGGTCCCTTTGTCGGAATGTCCACGGCCGCGAAGAACGCGTTTAGATCCGCGTACGCCGTGTCGAGTAGTCCTTCGGGATCGAGGAATTCGCCTTCGATTCTCACACCCGGCTTCAGATCGATTTCGTTGTCCTGCGCGTCTTCTCGGGTCCAATGAGGATGCCACTGAATCGGCGCGGCGAGCGCGTCCACGAAGGCCCACTCGCCTGGCGGCGGACTCGGAGGCGGCTCGGGTACTACCGCACAGGCAAAGGATGCGGCAAGAGTGCCAACAAGCAAGAACACTGACCCATGGAGTAGCTTCACGATTTCTCCTTTGTCCCGGTATGTGCTATTCGAATCTATACTTGGCCGAACACTTGGGGAACTTCCCCCTAAATCCCCCTTCGAAGGGGGACTTCATACAACGCGCTACGCAGGAGCTCGGGGATACAGTCCAATTTCAGTTTCCATACTCCGCAACAATCTCGCTGACGAGGCGGACGCGTTCGATATCGCCGACCGGCGATATCTCGTCGGAGATGCCGAGCACGAGATTCGGCGCGAAGTATTCGATACATTTTCGCGTGTTGGTGACGAGGCTGTCGATCGATTCCGTGCGCAGAAAATCGGTACACGGAATGCCATCCAGCATGATGCGGTCGTCCAGCGCGTCGCGCACTTGCTCCAGGCTAACATCCCCCTGGGGTACCGGCGTGATGGCCTCGAATCCGTCGAAACCACAGTCCTGCGCGTAAGGCAACAACTGGGCGCAGTCGCCGTCCCAATGGGGATAGGTCTTCTTTCCCGCTGCATGGAGCCGCTCGTTGCGCCGGATGTATTCGGGCAATACCCACTGCTTGAACAAGTTAGGCGGACAGAACGCCTGGTGCACGTTGTCGCCGAAGTTGATGATCTCCAGCGGACTGGCGCAGACCACGTCAAGCAACGCGTCGTCGGTCTCGTTGATCGTGCGGATGAGGGTTTCCACTTCATCAGGCATGGTGTAGAACGCGGTGAGACTGACTTCAAACCCCATGAACTCGATGACCAGCCGAAGCAGGTTGATGCGGGATATGAAGACACACGGAGCCGCGCGGTCTCCAATTTCAGTACATCGCTCTTCGAATAGACCGCGATCGAACCAGATCCGGCGATTGCGCAAGCGCCATTCCATGACCTTCATATCCGCAGGCGTGACCACCGGATACTTGCGCGTGTGCCAGGACTGGGTGGCGCGCTCCATCACAGTGACAAGACAGCCGGCCGGCGTCTTTTCGGTGATCGTGGTGAGCGGCCCCTCTTCGACTTCCTCTCGCACGAGGTCTTCCGAATCTTCGATGCGCAGGCAGTCGTTAAAGGCCCAATAGGGCCGCACCGAACAACCCAGGTCGTCGAAGACATCGAGCAAAGAAAGGTCGCGATAACGCTCCGGCAACGTGCCCTGCGCCTTATTGGTCTCGTACCAGTGTTCGATTCGGGGCTGCCAGAGAACGCGGCCGTTAGTCGGCTCGCGACGAAACACGGCCAAGTGCAAATCCTTGAACGTCATACAATCCCCCATCGCGACCGCGCGGTTCAACGCGCACGGAACTGGATGGAGTATAGATCGGCGTCTTTCATCACCGCACACAATCGGACCGGTTTTCCCGCCAACGACGACACGTCTGCGCTGCCTTTCCAGGTGACAACGCGCGCGATCTCGTCACCCACGATCTCATCGCAATCTTCACGTGAGAATCCATCAATAGGCGAGCCGTCCGCGTTCTGCAATTCGATCCAGACGCTGCCCGCTGCCGAGGTAGCGAAGTTGATGGCTAGCTCATTGCCGTCAAAGGTGAATGGTTTGGTGACGAGTTCGCCGCCTTCGTACGGCGCGTTGATTGAGACGAACCCATCCGTCTGTAGCCTAAGCCGCTGCAGGTGGTGGGAATCCTGCCCGTAGTTGCGCTGCACGTACACGGACATTTCGGTATCCGAAGCAGGCACGACGCCGTAGGCGGGATAGTTCGTTCGCGAGGTCCAGTTGTTCAATCCCAGGCCCGGCCGAATGTACCCCTCCATGAAGGTTCGGTCGTAGGCGGAACCGCCGCGAGTCGTCATGAAAATAGCATCAGAGCAATCGCCGGAATACTTCACGTCGCCGCCCAGTGCTTTGGCCTGTTCTTCCGAGACGATGCGGCGTCCAGGCATGAACCGCGCGGCGATGGACACGTAGATATGCGGGGCGCGGAAGTAAGGCGCGGTCTGGTTGGTGTAAAGATGTTCGCGGGGCGTGTCGCCGTAGGTCATCTCGACAGGCTTGCTCCACTCCCGGAAGTCCGGCGAGGTGGTCCGGCTGATGCTGCGGAATCCGTCGCTGAACACGCGGAAATAGCTCACGTACTGGCCTTCCGCTTCAGACCAGAACGCCACGTTCTGCGAGTCGAACGCGCCGTCCGTGATCACGGGTTCCTCGCGCATCTTTTTCCACGTCGTGCCGTCCGGCGACACGAACGCGACGAGACCGGTTTCCCGCGTTCCTGCGAGGGCCTTGAACCGCTCCTCGGCGGGCACGTCTTTGCGCGTGTCCAGGAAGGGCGAAAAGTTATGGGAGAAAGGCGCCATGTTCGCGAGGATGACGTTGTTCTCCCGCGTACCGTCGACCTCGAAGAGCCCGAGGTTCGGTTTCGTGAAGGCGATCCCGTCCGCGCTTTCGGCGTAGCACGTGACCTCCGTGGTCGACCCGTCCTTCCCCGCCGTCGGATTGCCCCGGTAATACAGACGATAGGTGTCGCCGTCTTTAATGACGGTCACATACCCGCAGAACCGGCCTTCCCACGGCTTGTCGAACGCAATGACTGTCTCCCCTTCGGTAGGCGGATGCAGGCGCTGCTCCGCGCCGACGAGTCGATCGATGAGATAGGAATCGACAAACAGCTCCACCCGGGACCCGATGGCAACAGACTCCTGACCCCAGGCAGACGTCAAACCGGTAGCGATTGCGCACAGCACGAACATGATACGATTGAGCATGAGCATTCCCTCCGCGATGACCATACCGAGGGAAGGTGGGCGATTCAATGGTCTCCAATTCACGCGGTACGAGGGCCGACTCGGAGAACCTTAGTCGTCGCCGCGAAATGCGGCTGCGATGTCGTCGGGCAATTCATTCAAATCATCTCGAATCTTGACTTGCCCCTGCCAATAGCCGGGTTCGCGGTCGCGTAGTTCATCGCAATACGGCACAAGCTTAGCGGCGGGTTCACCCGCTCTGGTGATGACAATCGCTTCACCGGCAGCAGCGCATTCCACGAGTTGCTCGAAATCTCGCTT
The DNA here is from genome assembly GCA_023384315.1 of Candidatus Hydrogenedentota bacterium. Lineage (GTDB taxonomy): Bacteria > Hydrogenedentota > Hydrogenedentia > Hydrogenedentales > SLHB01 > JAHDWY01. The sequence goes on from JAHDWY010000031.1 coordinate 7,180, forward strand.
CGCTTCCCGAAGAGTCACGCGCTACATGGCATGCACCCTATCCTACCGTCGACGCGGCAAGAGACGGGGCCGATCGCGCAAGCCACCGGGTCGACCCAGGCCGCCTTTCTCGCCGATACCGGCGTCGCCGCTGTCGTCGGCGAATTCGGAATCCTCGACGGGCTCGTCGCCGGTCGAATCGGTCAGATTTGGGTCCAATTCTTCGACCAGTTGGGCGAGTTGATCGCGTGCGGACTGCAACTCGGCGACGAGCCGCGCCGTATCAGGATCCTTGAGGACGTAGTTGATAGTGTCGAACTTGATGTTCTGCACGGCGACGAGTTGTTTGAAGCGGTCCAGTTCCCCGGAACTCAAACCCAAAGCATTGACGTCGACCAGGGCACTGGTGAAACGCTGCCAACTTGTCGTGGTTTCTTCGTAAGACTTCTGCAAGGTGCTGAGATCGTCCACCGTCAGACGTTTCCCTTGCAACGACTTTGCCGTGGCCTGCATGCCTTCCAGGGATTTGGCCACGTCATCAGCCGTGGCCTCGAGATCCGGCACGCCGTTCCGGTCGCGGAGCGCGTTGAGCTTCGCAAGAGCGGCGTCGATCTGGAGTTTGGCGTTGGGAATGTTGTTGCCCGGCGTGAGGGCATTCACGGCGTTCGTCATGGACGTCGAGATGGCATCGAAATCGGCGCGCCAATTTGTGTCGGCGCTCACCCATTCGCGATACTTGCCGTAGCAGTCCATCCAGAGTTCCTGGGCGCGTTTCAGGGATTCGCGCAACGCGCGGGTATCGTTGGCCGCGGCGTCCTGGCTGGCGGTCCGCATGGCCTTGGCGGCACGGTCCAGGTAACGCGTAAGTTCTGTGTCCGCAATCGTTTGCGGTACTTGCGCGAAGGCGGAGGCCGCGACGGCCAAGAGTATGAGACAGAGCGATACTGCGCGCATAGAATAGATTTCCTCCTTCAAACGTCTATCCCCATGAGTGGGATAAAGTTGCACGAATCCTGCGGTACCGCGGATGAAACCGGCGGCGCGTTTCCCGGATCGATCCGGTACAGCTTGAACGATAGAAAGGATCACAGTCAATGACTCAGTGGTGCATCGCGTTGGTGGTGATGGCGGGCCCCTTGTTACGTCCCCTCACCCCGCCGGAAGAGCGGCCGCAGAACTTGCAGGAACTCGTCAAGGTCGGGGTGGAGCGGGTCGTATCCCGCGTATTGGATGCGCCTACCAAGGTCGGCGACTTCAAATGGGACCCGGAAAAGCAGCGCCTCGACCTCATGGACCTGCGGATTGGCAACCCGGAAGGCTTCAGCGACGATGACGCCATCTTCGTGAAGAAGGTATCCTTGGAGTCCGATCTAAAGACGTTGATGTCCGATCAGCCGGAGGTGCGGCTCGTCGATGTGGGAAGCATCGTCGTGAACGTGGAGACCGCGCTCGGCAAGGGCAACAATCTCAAGACGCTCATGGACAACGCCAAGAAAATCCAGCCCCGTGGCGGCGGCACTGGAAAAGGAGGCGGTCTGCGCGGCAATGGCGAACAGAAGCGCTGGAAGATTGACAAGGCGACGCTGGATACATCGACGGTAAACATCTCGACGGCCCTGCTGAGCGCCCAAAAGCAGTCCCACGAATTCGGACCCTTTGAGATGACCTTCGTGGGCGAGGACGGTCAAGGCCTTCCCGCGAACCAAATTCTCGCGCGGGTCATGGAAAAGCTGCTCCAGGAAACCAATCTCGGCGGCGTATCGGAAAGTCCCGTTGGCGGCCTGATCGGAGATATCCTCGGCGGCGGGAAGTAGGTTGGCGTCGTATAGGTTGTATCGGTCCTATCCACGTAGATCGAAATGAAAAAAAGAGGCCGGCATCCCTACCTGATGCCGGCCTTCAATCCCAGACAGCCTTGCGCTCTGTCTTTTTAGCTGAGAAGCTCCTTCGCTTTCGCGAGGGGCGCGTCGTATTCCGGTTCCTGAGCCACTTCGGGCACGTATTCGGCGTATTGGACCACGCCGTCTTTGTCCACGACGATTACGGCCCGCTGTTCGAGCCGAAGCTCCTTGATATGCGTTCCGTAGGCGTCGCCGAAACTCATGTCCCGGTGGTCGGACAAACAAACAACGTTATCAGCGCCCGCATTCCCGCACCAGCGCTTCTGCGCAAAGGGGAGGTCGGCGCTGATGGTGTAGCAAATGGCGCCGTCGCCAAATTCCGTGATTTTCTCGTTGAATTTGCGGGTCTGAATGTCGCAAATGCCCGTGTCCAGCGAAGGCACGATGCTGAGGATGCGCACCTTACCCGCGCTGTCGCTTAGACTTACGTCGGACAAGTCGGTCCCGAGTAATTTGAAATTGGGCGCCTTATCTCCCACCTTCACTTTCGCGCCCAGCACGGTCAAGGGATTTCCCTTAAAAGTCAGTTCTCCGGTCCGTTCGGCCATGGTCAGTCATTCCCCTTTCTGGATATGCAACACCGCTGGATTGACTTGGAATACCGAGGAAACGCGGAACGGCATTGTGAAATTCCGCATTCAAATCGGCGACGGCCGTCGCAATCGATGCAATCAACTGGATTTATCCTCACTGCACGATTGTGGATGGCAACGTGCCTTTGGCGGAAGTAGATTCGCGCACCTGCACCATCGAGTGATTGATATGCGCCATTTCGAGGCGCATCACGACACAACTCAAGGCGCATTCTTTCGGACCTCAGCCTCGTGAGAGGCGAAAGATGGTAGCCCAACGTGGAGCGAAGCGGAACGTTGGGTAAATGCCCCATCACAACGAGCAAGCCCCCGAAGGGGGCGACAGACCCGACATCGGTCAGCCTACAAGTTCCGCATGCAGCGAACGGGAATTGACCGTTCTTTCGCCCCATCCGGGGCTCGATCGGAACTGGGTCATGTACCCAGGGCTTCGCCTTCGGCGCGCGCCCTGGGCTACCACCCGACGCACCTCCGGCGCTGATTCTGGAGCCGTTCGGATCCACTGCCTATGGATGAAACGCATCGCCACAAAAGATCGCAAGGAACGCAACAAGAACTCGTTCTCTCTTGCTTGAGTTCTTTGCGTTCTTTCGTGGCCAATTCATGGATCCAATGCGCGTTTGTAGATCGGTACCTGCAATTCATTGCGCGAAACTAACGAGATCCCGTAAAAACTTACATCCAGGATACAAACCCATCCGGCCGCACTGCCTTGGCGAAGGGCGGCGAACTACGCTACGATGTTCCTTTGTTCGGCTCAAACCGGTAGGAGCGATACCATGCCATCAGATATGACACGTAGAAAGTTTGTAAAAACCGGGGCGGTCGCGGCGACCATCGCGGCGGGGCTGGCGCCCGCGCGGGCACAGGGCGCCAACGAGCGGATTCGCATGGGCGTCATCGGCGTCGGGAACCGGGGCGGCCAGGTTATTAACGCTATCCTGCCCCATGAGGACGCGCAGATTGTCGCGGTTTGCGATGTGTATCAGCCGTATTTGGACCAGTGGTGCGAGAAGCTGGGGCCGGACGTGGCCGGGTACAAGGACTTCCGGGAGATCCTGGATCGCGACGACATCGACGCGGTGGCCATCGCCACGCCGGATCACTGGCACGCCATTATGACCATCGAAGCGTGCAAGGCGGGCAAGGATGTCTACGTCGAGAAGCCAATGGCCTACACCATCCGCGAAGGACGCCGCATGGTGGAGGTCGCGCGGGAAACGGGGCGCGTCGTGCAGGTGGGCACGCAACGGCGGTCCTCGCCCATGTACGCGGAACTGGGCGAACGCATTCGCAGCGGCGAGTTCGGGCATATCACGGTATCGAAGGCCTTTCGCCTGAGCAACATGTTTCCAGATGGCATGGGGAAGGCGCCGGACAGCGCGCCGCCTCCGGACCTCGATTGGGACCTGTGGCTGGGGCCGCGTCCGGAACGGCCCTTCAACGAAAACATCGCTCCCTACAAGTTCCGCTGGTGGAAGGCGTACTCGTCGCAGACCACGAACTGGGGCGTCCATTACTTCGACCTGTTGCGTTGGCTCGTGGGCGACGAATGGCCCACGTCCATCTGCGCCATGGGCGGCGTCTATGCGGTAAACGACGACCGTACCATTCCGGATACGATGACGAGCATCTTCGAGTTTCCCGCGGGACGCCTCCTGCAGTTCGGCCAGTACGAAGCGAGCAGCACGAGCGCCATCCCCGGGGAGATCGAGTTGCGCGGCACGCTCGGCACGATCCACGGGCACAGCAAAGGCTACAACGTCACGCCCGAGCGGCCGGGGCAGTTCCAGGAATGGGAACGTCCCTTCGAACCTATCGAAGTGAAAGCCTCCGACCCGGAGCATACGCAGGCCCACATGAGGAATTTCCTGGACTGCATGAAGACCCGGGAACGGCCCAAGGCCGATGTGGAAATCGGCCACGTGTCCACCGCCATCGCGCACCTCGGCAACATTTCCCTGTGGACGCGCAGCCGTCTCGAATGGGACCCGGAAACCGAGCGCATCACCAACAACGAGGAAGCGAACCAGTATCTCGAATACGAGTACCGCGCACCGTGGAAGTTGGGTTAGCGCCCTTTCTTATTCCTCGTCTATGATGAGATCGTGGACCTCCGGGATCGCGACAATCCCCTCCACATGCTCTCTTTGCGTTGTCCAAAACACCGCAACTTCATTGGAGTGTGGCAGCATGAATTTTGTCACCACTCCACTATCGAGCAGAATTCGGTCCCGTTTATCGTGATCGATGCGGCTCAGGGACAACGTGTCGGGAATACGCTTTGACGACTGGAAAAGCTCGATCCCCAGCGAATCGAATTCATCCAGACGGTTCAGGAAATCGGGTGTTGTCATTTGCAGATCGAACGCGACTCGCCTTGCTTCAACGACGTGGTTCTGCCCACCAACGCGAAGTGGCAATCGATACTCACGCCATCGCAACCTATCGTCCGGGCAATGGTCGTGCACGAAGACATAGGGTACATCCCTGTTTAGAAGATAGCGCAACACACTACATCGACATGGCAATAGCGCCAATCGAAACCACTCCGCTTCTCTGTGGACGCCAAATGGTAAGTTCACAACTTCGCTCCTCCTATACCGAGTCCCAGTATAGCTTTTAGTCCGGGAGAACCGGAACCGCACTAACCAAAAAAAGGGGGCTTGACAGCCACTACGATATTTAGTACTATGGTGCATAGTAACTACATTCCAGGAGAACCGCGATGAGACAATCGGTGGAAAGTTTGGGCGAATTGCAGCGGTCGGTGATGGAAACCATCTGGGATCTGGACGAGGCGACGGTCCACGAGGTGCGGGACCGGCTGGCGAAGAAGAAGCCGCTGGCGTACACGACGATCCTGTCGACCATGCAGAAGCTGGAGAAGGCGGGCTGGCTAAAGCACCGCGCGGACGGACGCATGCACGTGTTCCGCGCGACGCGTTCGCGCGAGGAGGTCGGTATGGGCGCCATGAAGCGCCTCATGTCGCGGGCCTTTAAGGGCGATCCCCTGCTCATGTTTCAGCATCTGTTGGAGGACGAGAAACTGACGGCGGAGGACCTTGCCGAGATGCGCGCCATGATCGATGCGCGGCGCAAAAGGGGGCGAGATGGAAAGTAATGCTCTCAATACGGGTTGGTTCCTGAGTCTGCTTACCCTGCAAGTCACTGTCGTCCTTGCGGCAGGGTTGGCAGCAAGCTACCTGTTACGCAGTCATCCCGCGCGGGCGCATCGCGCCTTGACCTTGGCGCTTGTCGCTGTCGTCGTGTTGCCAGCAGCGACGTGGTCGGTGCGGTGCTTGGATATCGGATTTTTGGAAGGCACACCGGCTTCGTCAACGGGTTCATTCGCGCAATTGCCGACATTCTCGGAGTCTCCTATCGAGACCGGCGCCATGGCCGATACCGAATCGCCGGTGACACGAGATGCCGCGAGCGGCACATCAGCACCAACACGAAGTTCCGCACACACGACAGTCTGGCAAAGTGCAATCCCATGGCTTTGGGGCGCGGCTTCGGCGTTTGCTGGACTGTACTTCCTGCTCTCGTTCTTCGGCGGTCTGCGCATCCTGCGATCCGCGCGACTCGTAACCGATGCGCCCTACACGGATGGCGCGCGACACGCCTCCGACAAACTCCGATTGGCCGTCACGCCGACCATATTTGCGTCGACTGCGGTGCGGTGCCCGTCGGTCTGGTGTTGGCGCGTGCATCCCGCCCTGCTGGTGCCCGCGGAAGACCAGGCGGATCGCGATACCGACTGGGCGACGCTGTTCACCCACGAGTTGGCGCACTACGTGCGGCGCGATCACTTGGCGGACCTGTTGTCGGCACTTGTTCTGGTGGCGCTGCCGTGGCACCCGCTCGCGTGGTGGGCGCGCAACCGTCTTGCCCTACTGAGCGAAGACGCGTGCGACGATTGGGCCCTGACAACCAATGGCACGGACGCCGCCGGATACGCAGAGTCGCTTCTACAAGTCGCGGTGCAGCCGCGTCCCGCTTTCGTGCAGGCCATGGCGAGCAACCGGAGTCACCTTGTTCGACGAATCCGGCGAATCACAACGGCGGACGTATTCCGGCCGCGGGTTGGGCGGACATGGAGCGCGTGCGCCGCTCTACTCCTCGTATGCGTCGTCGTAGCCGCGGCCTTGGCGCAACCCGGCACAACGGCGGGTAATGCCACAAACGAATCGTCTGAACGAACCGCGTCGAATGCTTCGATGGAACGAGCCCTCGAACTCGCCAAGGCCCTCTCCGATCAACGCGGCGATGAAGAAGCCGTTGCGGCAATCCGTTCGGAGTTGAACGAACTGGCCGGCGGTTTCCAAGTTGGCGAGAATCTGCTCATGAACAGCGGTTTCGAAAACGGCGACGGGCTTGTTCCCGAGTCGTGGGCGGTGCGAAACGAGAGTCTCATTCAGTTCGAATGGAACGACGGCGCCGGGTTTGCGGCAACCCGCGGCGTGCACATCACCAAGACCGAGGGCAAATTCCCCTACGCGACCCTCGTGCAGACGATTGATTCGCCGGGTGAGGACTGCCTCGTTCAGCTCATTGCGCACGTCAAGGCAAACGAGGTTGGCAAGGCGGTGTTGGACCTGGTCTTCCTCGACGAGAAGGGCGAATGGGTCTATCACATCTGGGCCCAGGCCATTGGCGAACCGTGGGAGAACGGCACCCACGACTGGAAGCAGCACGTGGCGTACGCGTACGTCCCGTCGGGCACGAAAAAGATTGAAGTCTCCGCGCAGATGTACTGGCCCGGCGAATTGTGGCTTGACAATATCGAGCTTCGGGAGGTGAAGCCATGACGCAGGAATTCGCCATGGACGACATGAACGAAGGGAATCGCCACCTGAAGTTAATCGACAAATTTGACGCGCTGCGGGACTGGCCCTTCTTCGCAATCCTCTGGCTCCTGCGTTGGCCGATCGTGATGGTACTGTCGCCGCTTCAATATGGCCTGGCAATCCTTTTCTACGGCGCCGCGGAACCAGAATTCCTGAAAGATGCAATGAACGTATCCGCGACACAACAGTTCATTGCCGGGGTGATCGTGACGCCGTTCATCGTTGTCGCGATAGAATGCGTGCTCCCCTATCTCCCCTTTGCGCGGCGACCCCGCCGCGCGAGGCCGTGGTGGTACATCGGGCTCTCGGCGCTCATCATGGTGCTGCTCACTCCGCTGGCCGCGTTCCCCTGCGCACTTGCAACGGGATTATTCTTGGCGTATTGCTTTGCGCACTACGCGCAGGAAAGCATGTGGAAGGCCTACGGATTCACCGTGCTGTATCTGGCGCTGATCAACCTGGTCGGCGTGGTGATGTTGGCGTTAGGGATCTTCTCGACATAGCGGCGATTGCGGGTCGCGAGAGAATTGGAGAAAAATGGGGACAGCCACCTTTTTCCTTTTTGAGCGCTGGGAAATCAACTCAGTCGTGGAGAAGGAAAAAGGTGGCTGTCCCCATTTTTCTCCA
>JAHDWY010000842.1 GCA_023384315.1 Candidatus Hydrogenedentota bacterium
ATTACCGACGCGCCTGTGGGCGACAATATCGGCATCAGCGCGACTATCCGCCGCGACGACACGACGTACCGAGGATACCAGCGACGTTTCGTCGTTCCGCCGGAGGTACCGGAACTAATAACCTTGATCCTCGAGCCCGTCCGTTTCGGCACCATCAAGGGGCATGTCCTGAGCATGGACTCCGGCGAGCCCGTTGTAGGGCGGGTATTCCTCGATACCTCCAACGAATTCTATTCGCCGCGTGAGAAAACGCACACCGACGAAGAGGGCCGGTTTACCTTCGAGAACATCTGGCCGGGTTCGTATTACCTCTTCGCGGCGCCCACAAGCCCCACGCTCTACCAAATCGGCGGTCCGCAACAGGTCCGGATTGAAGAAAAAGGCGGCGAAGTGCCCGTCGAAGTGCTCATTGACGAGGGCTGCGCGATCCGGGGCACTGTCCTGACCGCCGACGGCGAACCTGCGAAGCAGGCTCAAGTGATGTGGCAGCCCATGCCTCATTACCGCGCCATTTGGACGGATGAGGTAGGACACTTCGCAATACCGCATTTGGACGGCGTTGGGCTGACGTACACGGTCGAGGTGACCGACCAATATCAGCGTGTCGCGAAGGCAGCCGTGGGGCCGATGGCGAAGGGACAGATCGTCAGCGACGTGGAACTGCGTTTGCCCGCGGCGATGAAGCCCACCGTACTGCGCGGGACCGTTGTCGATCCCTCGGGAGAGCCCCTATCGAATATCCGCCTCCACTTCCTGTACGACGAAGGCGTCGAACCGCGCAGCATATCCGCCACCACCAACGAAGACGGGCAATTCGAGATGGACGTCGTCAATTCCGGCGCCGTCAAGGTTAGCGCAAGCCGCGGCGTGCAAATAGAACGTGACACCCATTACGACAACATTTCCGTTGCATGCGAGATCGTGGGGGCGGATACCGTCCAACTCAATGCGGAACGCGACGAGACATTGCAGTTCGTCGTCAAACCCGAGACGCTTCGCATGTTCACAGGAAAAGTCGTCGACGCTGCCGGTCGCCCGATTCAAGCTCAGGTGCAACTACTCCATGGCGAATGGGATTCGGAAAGCGGAAACTTTGGAGGCGGCGAGGGCGAATTCACGTTTCGCAGGTTGCCGGAGGATGCGTACGTGTTGGAAGTCACAGCCCAAGGATGCAAAGCGCGCGTGCTCAAGGCCGAGGAGTTAACGTACTCGCCGTCCCAGCCGTTAACCGTAACCCTCGAACCGGGACCCTTTGCGATGGGAGAATCGGTCTGGGCCACCGTGACCGGCACGCCGCCCACGCCGGAGTCCGTCGCGCAATTTCCGCTGGCCGAGCGCATCCGCAAGAACGAGTGGCAATACTATCAGCGCGCCCAACCACCAAAGCCGCAAGACCCCTCCGCAGCCGCGCGGTCCCATTCTTATCAAAAGCAGCTTCGCGTGTTGGATGAAGCAGGCGTTCCGGCAAAACGGATCTACATGGAGACGCTGCACTCGCTACCAGTCCCCGAACAGCGGTTGTACGCACCGGAACCGAATAGCCAGCCCCAGTCGCTGGTCAGTGCGGACGGCACCTACGAACTGCCGCTGGGGACCTATGGCGCCGTTGTGTACACGCCGGACTCTGGGCGCGTGGTCGTGTCGCCTGAGTGGTCCAACCAACCTGGTGAGACTACCGATGTCGTGTTGCGGGAAGCCGCCTCGCTCGAACTGCGGATAGAGGACGCCGGCAAGAACGCGGCCGCCGGCGTGCCTATCCACATCGGCAAGATGGCTTGGGACCACGCGGCGAATGCGCAGGTCTTTCAGATTGGTGAAACGGGGCCGGACGGCGTGTTCCGGCTGGACCGGCTTGCGCCGGGATTCCATGGATTCGCCGTGGGCGCGATGGGCAGCACGATGCGAACGGTCCTGGT
>JAHDWY010000032.1 GCA_023384315.1 Candidatus Hydrogenedentota bacterium
TGGATATAGTAAGAATGAAACACCCGTTCCCATTCCGAACACGGTAGTTAAGCTCTCCAGCGCCGATGGTACTGCCCGGGCAACTGGGTGGGAGAGTAGGACGTTGCCGGCTTTATTCTTCGAGCGGCCCGTTGACGCAAACGCGTCGGCGGGCCGCTTTCTGTATTTCGACGCCGTGACAGAACCCGCTTCCAGTTTGTATAGTACCTGTCTTCGGCCTGATGGCCGTCCGGCAACCGAGGGTGGCCGCACGTGTAACCGGGCAAGTCGTAACCGAGTCTTATCGCTAGAACCAAGTTCCGGTGCTGGGTTCGAGCCCGAACGCACCCAATCGTTTCGCAACGTATGCATGGCAACCAGTGAAGGAGGTGGTCCAGATGAAGCACATTCGTACCTTAGGCAAGGCAAAACTTCCGGTCATCGCCGCTTCCGGCGGTCTGAAGGCGTTGAAGGAAGACAAGAAGCCGCCCGTGAACGTGACCATGACGTTGTAGTCGCGGTCAACGTAGCGAACTTTCGCTGACGATGGAGAATTCGCCGTATCTTCGGGAGGAGGCCGGAACCAACCCGCCTCCTGCCGTTGATATGGCCGCACTGGCGAAGAGTCTTCGGCCGGTACCCCGGTGGTCGCCCGTCGTTTTGTGGTGGTCCATAGTCGCCGTGTTGATTGCCGCATGTGCCGCCCCCCATCCCGTGATCGTTTCGATCGTGTGGCAGTTTATCGGATTCTTTGTCTGGGACCGGGAGAAGCGCGGCAAGGTTTTCCGGCGCAATTTGGAGCGGTCGCATTGTCTTGCGCGGTCGGCGACCGTGGCGCCGCAGGACCCGTGGCCGAAGGTTACCGCACTCGTACCCGCGCGCAACGAGCAAGATTGCTTGAAAGAGGCCGCCCGTTCCCTTGCGTCCCTGCCGTATCCGAGCCTGCACGTATGGTTCATCGACGATCACTCTACCGACGAAACGCCCCGCATTCTGGACGTTATCCAGCAAGAGTTCTCCCACGTGCACGTCCTGCACGACCCGCCGGTCACCGAAGGCTGGTTCGGTAAATCCAACGCGCTGTGGCAGGCGTTCCTGGAGATTGACTTAAACCGTAGCGGCGAAGATGAGGACAAACAGTGGCTACTGTTCGCTGATGCGGATGTGCTGTTCGAACCGGGCATTCTCGAGCAGGCCATCACCGTCGCCGAGCGGGATCGTCTCGATTTCCTGACCTGCATGCCGCGACTCATCACGAAGACCTGGGCCGAACAATTGCTCCTTCCCACGGGGTGGCGTGGAATCGCCCAAGGCGCCGACCCGGATCGTTTGAATGATCCGAAGACCTTTCCTGTCGGAATCGGCGCCTTCATGCTGGTCCGGTACTCCAGCTATAAAGCCTTTGGCGGACACCGGGCACTGGGCCAATGGCATCCCGAGGACACGCTGATGGCTGCGGCGATCAAGGAGATTGGCGGCCGGGTTGGGTTCGCGTGGAGCCCCGATCTTTTGCGGGTCCGGTTCTATCACGGCTATCGCGAAGTCAAGAAACACACGTTGCGCAAGACCCGGATTTTCTTCGGTGATTACATCCAACTGCCCCTCACCATGATGGCCCTGCGCCTTAGCACGACACTCGCGGCAATTCCCCTCATGGCAGCCGGCGTATTTCCCCAACTCATCGCAGGAAGATTTGACGCGGTTCTTACCCTGCTCGCTTTCGCCGGCGCAGTGCTTTACCTTGAAGAGGTGCGAGAGTACAAAGGTGTCGAAAAGATCGCCGAATTCCATCCTTCCGTGCCATGGCTTCACCCCGTCTCCGGCGTCCTCCGCGTCTGGTTCGCCTTTTCGCTCCTGGGTCAGATTCTCGCCAGGAAGCCTATGGAATGGCGCGGCCGAAAAGAATTTGGGGGGAGCAACGCTGCCGCCACTCCCCCTGTCAAACCCTGAGCACAAGGAACTGTCCCTGAGTTTACTCTTCGGGGGAATTATCTTGGCCACCCGCGTCGGCTGGCTGCCCCCCATCGGGCGAAGACCCTGGCGCGACTCCACTTTCGGGCAATTCGCCCAGACTTCTACCCTGAGACGATCCGGAAGCCTCCGGGAAGGCTATGACGCCGCCGCCGCCGCCAAAGCCGCCTTTGGCTGCGCCGGGACCGCTGCTCATACCGAAGCCGCCGCCGCCGGACCTTCCGGCCCCCCCGAATCCGAATCCGCCCACCGCAAACCCTCCGCCAGACGCTTCCTGGATGGGGACCAGGAGAGGTACGTTGGCGGGAATGGTGGGCGCGTTAATCGTCATCGCGCGCTCGGTGGTCGTGGCGAAAACGCCGTAATCGCGAATGACGAAGCACAAGTCGCCATAGGCGTCCGAAAGCGCCATCAAACAGTCCGCCAGCGGAACATTGCTCAACTTGATACTGACCTTTTCGTCGGCGGCGTTGATCGCTACATCGAGGACGATGTTCACCTCCGAGTATTCGCCGATGAAGCCAGCGATGTTTCGGAGTGTCTCCTGATCGAACTCGATGCTGACGGGCGCTCGCAATCGAGCCTCAACTTCAGTTGCCGAATCGTCATCCCCGAGCGTGGGCCGGGGCGCCGGGAAACGGGGCTGCTCGAAAAGCCGCCCCTGAAAGAGTGGGGAATCTGCTTTTCCCCCGCGGCCATCCATGATCTGCGATGCGGCGTCGAGCTTCGCCATGTCCGCTTCGGCGCGGGCGAGGCGCTCTTGGGCCTCCATGAGACCCTGCTGGGTGCCGATGCCCATCTCCGCCCGTCGCTGCTCTTCCTTCGCATTCTTGCGGGCCAGTTCGACGATTCGTTTCAGTTGCTCCTTCTCGATTTCCCGTTGGGCCGCCGCGATGCGTGCCTGGCGCAGCCGGGCTTCCGCCTCGCGAACCTGCGCCTCCGCGATCGCAACCTCGGGATCGATCTCCTGGCCCGGCTCCGGAACCTGCAAGGACGAATGAACGCGAAATACAAGATTCTCGTCCGGTGATTCCACCGGTTCCGGGACGAGGGGTAGTTCCGCGATTTCCTTGGGCACGGGCTTCGGCGCGTGTTCCACGGTGGCGGGTTCGGGCTTGGTGTTGGCGGGTGTATCGTCTTGCGCAAAGGCGCCGGACCATGCCAGCACCGTGACGAGCGCGACGGGCACCGCATTACGTAGTCGCATCATCGTTCAGTTCCTCCTGCAGGCGGGCCTGCTTCATGGATTTCAGTAGCCAAGAGTCATCCAGATTCATCGCAACACCGGCGCCGGGCTGTTGCAGGGCAAGTAAGCGGCGGTAGCAGTTCATGGCCTGTTCGATGTCGCCGAATCCTTCGAGATACCGATCCCCCGCAGCTTTCAGAATCTGCTCCTGCTCTTCCGCCGGCGACTGGGCGACGAGCAGGGACAAGCCTTCGGGATCGCGGAGGAGATCGTCCGTCACGACCGGCTCGATGGGCGCTGCGTTATCCACGGCGGCTGGCGGCGCAACGGTCATCGATTCGGCCGGGGCCGGGGCCGGTTCCGGCTGCAGGGCGATCCAGGCGGTGACCATGCCGCCCGCGTAGGACGCGGCGACAAGCGCGCCTGCCGTTACCACGTGCCGCCGCAGGGAACGCGCGCGCAAGGCCGACGCCGTCTGCGCGAATACCGCTTCGCGAAACCGCGGATCGATCGGCGGGCGATCCCATGCGTCCGCCGGCAGTTCCTCGCCGTTCAGGAGCGGTTCGATGTCGTGGTTCGATTCAGGTGTCATGGCTCACCAATCCTTCTTTGCCGGTTTGTTCGTCGCCGGTCCCCCGCCACACCTCGCGGAAGGCCGTTCGCGCCCGCGTCAACAGCGACTCGATCGCCTTCGCGCTTCGTCCCCAACGTTGCGCGATCTCGGCGACGGTGTATTGGTCCGCGTACTTGGCCCGCAAAACCGTTTCATACGGTTCCGGGAGCGACGCGAGCACCGCATTCACCTTGTCGATTCCGTCGGCTCTGGTTGCACTGGGCGCCAGCGGCGGCGCTCCTCCTGTCAATCGGTTGCGGCGCGCCCACTTTCGCTGCTGACCCAAAATGATCTGCTGCGCGATCCCCCGGAGCCAGTCGCCGAAACTGCCGCGGCCCGGGTCAAAGGCGCGGATGCGGCGTACGGCGACCATCCAGCATTCCTGCACGACTTCCTCGGTGCCGTGCATATCGCGGCCCACCCGGGAATAGACGTAGCGGTACACCGCGTCAAAGTGGCGCTCGTACAAGGCGCGCCACGCCGTTTCATCTCCGGCAAGCACGGCGGCCTGCAGGCGGCGCTCGTGCTGGTCTTCCCTTTCGGACTCCATTGATGGCCGATTCCCGCGTTGTGTTCTGTCCATTGTATTGCCGCGAGGTTGCGGAAATCCTTCGGAGAGAGTGGGGGCGCGGCAAGCCTGGAAGTAGCGAACCTGGAATGAGAAATCTGCTACGATCGACTTCGCACTATCGAAAATGGCCATGAATTGTTGGGGGGGGCGAGCGCTAGCATGAGCCGATTGCGCCGAATTCTAAAGTGGACCATCGCGGTGCTGATTATCGTCCTCGCCATACCGGCGGTCGGCGTCGCCATCATCTGGGGCTCGTATGAGTACGTGGTCCATAAGAAGCCCGGGTCGCTCCCAACAGGGGTTGATCCAATCGGGGCAGGCTGGGAGGTCGACCCGTTCATCGGCACCGGCGGCGTGTCGTGGATGTGCGCACACAACACTCCCGCGGCAACGGTCCCGTTTGGGATGGTGCGGTTGGGACCGGATACGGCATCCCTGTTTACGAATACGCAGGGGTTCAACCGCTCCGGGTATTTCTACGGCGACAACAAGATCATCGGGTTCAGCCATACGCGGCTCATCGGCGCGGACGCGCTGGAGGGCGGCGTCTTCCGGATCTTTCCGGCGACAGCGAAGTTGGCTCCCGGAAGCGACAAGGTCGACCGCTTCGCGCGTTTCTCGCATGCCGAGGAAAAGGCCTTTCCCGGCTACTACGCAGTGCGCCTTCCCAAAGGCGATATCCTCGCGGAGCTGACCGCGACGACGCGCGTGGGCGTGCACCGTTATACCTTCCCTGCGAATTTCACGCCCCACCTGCAACTCGACGTGACGAGCGCCTTGGGCGACCGGCGTTGTGAAAACGGGCAGGTTTGGCTTCTGCCCGAGCAACGCCAAGTGGAAGGGAGCGTGCGCCTGTTCGGGTCCTTTTCCGGACGCTACGACGGATTGGACGTATATTTTGTGGCGGAGTTTGACCGGCCGTTCGATGCCTTTGGCATCTGGAATGGTACCGAATTCACGCAGGACGCAAAGGCGGCGCAGGGCAACGAACTCAGCGTCAATCTGCAATTTGCGGGTTCGAGCGAGCGTCAACCTATCGAGGTTCGTCTGGCGTTATCGTACGTGAGCATCGCCAACGCACGCGAGAACCTGGAAGCGGAGACCGGCAATCGGTCCTTTGAGACAATATGCCAAAACGCGCAAGAGCGGTGGCAGGAAAAGCTGGATCGGATCCAAATCCGCGGCGGCAGTGAATGGTACCGGCGGAGCTTTTACACGGCCTTATACCGCGCGTTCCAGATGCCGACTACCTTCAACGACGTGAACGGCGAGTACACGGGATTTGACCGCGCGGTCCACGAAGTTTCAGACGGCGCGACGTATTACACCGACTTCTCGTTGTGGGACTCCTTCCGGACCGTCCACCCGCTATACAACCTCATTGCCCGCGACGAGCAGCGGGACATGATGGTGTCCCTGGTGGAGATGGCGAAAGCGGGCGGCGGTTTGCCGCGGTGGCCTTCGGGTTGCGGCTACACGAACTGCATGTTCGGTACGCCGGCCGACATCGCGGTGACGGAGGCTTATCTGAAAGGAATCCGCGGCTTCGATATTGAGACGGCATACGAGAAGATGCGGCAGACGGCGCTGGTCGGGAAACCCGCGGATTCGCGTTTCGGCGGGCGGGATGGACTGGCTGATTACCTGAAGTATGGCTACTGTCCCTCGGACAGTATGTCGAAGGCCGTGTCGGCTACGCTGGAGTACGCGTGGTGCGACCATGCGCTGTCCCTGCTCGCGCGGGCCTTGGGGGACGATGACGACGCGGCGGCCTTCGCGCGGAATGCGCAGTCCTATCGCAACCTTTGGGACGCGAGCCGGTTGTTCTTCGTGCCCCGCGATTCCAGCGGCGCGTTCATGGAGAACTTCGATCCGCTGGTGTTGAGCTATACCGACTGGGATCGCGAGTACACGGACGATTTCGTGGAAGGCAGCGCCTTGATGTGGCGCTGGGGCGTCCCCTTTGATCCGGAGGGATTGGTGTCGCTGTTTCCAAGCGAAGAGCAGTTTGTTCAGGAGTTGGAGAACTACTTCGAACGGACCAATGACACCGTGGGCGAGTGGCATCCCGGCTCCTATTACTGGCACGGCAACGAGCCCTTCTTCCACGCGGCCTACCTCTTCAACGCGGCGGGACGGCCCGACTTGACGCAGAAATGGGTCCGCCGCATTCTCGATACGAAATACAGCAACAGCTATGTCGGGCTGGACGGCAACGACGACGGGGGCACCCTGTCAGCCTGGTTCGTTTTCAGCGCCCTCGGGTTCTATCCCATCGCGGGAACGACGCGCTACGAGATCGGCACGCCGCTTTTCCCGGAAGCGGTTCTGGATTTGGGAGACGGGAAAACGTTGACCGTGATCGCGGAGAACCACGCGCAGGAGAACCTCTACGTCAAAGCAGTATCTCTAAACGGCCGCGAACTTTCCGGCTGGTCTTTCACCCACGACGATATCGCGGAAGGCGGAGAACTGCGATTCACGATGGCTGCCGCTCCGGGTGGTTGATGCAAGATCTGGTCAAAGTCCGGGCATGGGTCTCGCTTGGCTCGGGCCTTTAGCCCTTTTTCTTTCTAAGGTATCAGTTTTCCGAGACGTTGCCCCAGGCTGGTATAAGACACGCCGTTGGCGCTCTGACGGCGCGTTGCGCATCCGTTTTTCGGTTTACCCCGTTGGCCGCGATGCGCTATAACTAAGCAACTAGAAAACGGCGCGCAGTTTCCCCCGGCTGGTCAGCGCGTGGAAAGGAAGCACGCCGTGTATCGTCCTGAAATCAAGGTGCTGGATTGCACCATCCGCGATGGCGGATTGATGAACAACTGGGGGTTTGACAAGGCGCTTGTCAAGGACGTTTTCGATGGGTTAGTGGCGGCCGGGGTCGATTACGTCGAGCTGGGGTACCGGGCCGACAAGAAATCGTTTCCGCCGGCCGAGTCGGGGATCTGGCGATACTGCGACGAAGAAGATATCCGCGACGTCGCCTACAAGACCGAGAAGACCAAGATCTCCATCATGTGCGACGTGGGGCGCACGGACTACGATGCCTTTCTCCCGGCCTCCGATTCCATCATCTCCATGGTGCGTGTGGCCACGTATGCGAAAGACGTGGACAAGGCGATTCACCTGGGCCAACACGTGCAGGACTTGGGATACGAGTCGACCTGCAACGTGATGGCCGTTTCCCACGTGCTCGAACCGGACCTGGACGAAGCCTTGGAGCAGTTGGCGGGGTCGAAGTTCCAGGCGGTTTACCTCGTAGACAGCTTCGGCTACTTCTATTCCGAACAGATTCAGTACCTGGCGGACAAGTATCTTGCGGCCTTGAAACCCGCTGGAATTGAAGTAGGCATTCACGCGCACAACAACCTGCAACTCGGGTTCGCGAACACGATCGAAGCCATCGTCAAAGGGATCAACTATCTCGACGGCACGATCTACGGCATGGGCCGCGCCGCGGGGAATTGCCCGACGGAGCTGCTGGTGGATTTCCTCAAGAACCCCAAGTTCGACGCCCGGCCCGTCTTCGATCTCATCCAGAAGTATTTCGCGGACATGAAAACCGAACTTCGCTGGGGCTACGAGATCCCCTACGCGATTACGGGGTTGCTGAACAAACATCCGCGCGCGGCGCTGGCCTTCATGAAGGGCGCGCACGGAGATTCTTTCCGCGAGTTTTACGACAAGCTGCAGGAAGCGGAAGAATAGCCTTCGCGGCAGTGACTTACGGCCCCGGCAGACCTTTCTTGTTTGCCGGGGCTTGTTTAGTATCAACCATTTTGGCCGGACCGGCATCCCACGATGTACGAGGTTGTCCGGGCCGCTGCGCTACGCAATGGCAACGTATACGTTTGTCAGGAGTCGGAAGCTGGTTTGATGGCTGGCAGCGACGGGGTACGTGTGGGAGGATCGATGATGGGAGATTCGGGGGTGGCAAGTTCGGCGCGGCGAAGCGACCTGGTCTTCATCGGCGGTTTTGCACTGTTCGCGCTGGTGCTGCACCTCGTCTACAACCGGTGGTATGGGTATCACCACGACGAGTTCTACTTCCTCGCCTGCGGTTACCACTTAGCGTTTGGCTATGTGGATCACCCGCCGTTGACGCCGTGGATTGCGCGACTGTCGGACGAGCTGTTTGGGCAGTCGCTGACCGGGTTACGGTTCTTTCCGGCAGTGGCCAGCGCGGTCGCGGTTTTTCTTACGGGCCTGCTGGCGCGGCGGCTGGGCGGAGGACGCTTCGCGCAGTCGCTGGCTTGTGTCGCCTACATTATAGCGCCGGTCTATCTGCGGTCTCAGAATGTCCTCGCGATTCCGTCTTTCGAACCCGTGTTCTGGGTTGCGTGCTCCTACCTGGTCGTGCGAATCATTCAGGACGACAATCCCAAGCTTTGGTTGTGTGTAGGCGCCATCGCCGGCATCGGACTCATGAACAAGCACACCATGGCGTTCTTTGGCGTGGGGCTGGTCGTGGGCCTTCTTTTGACGCGGCATCGAAAGCACTTCCTGAGTCCCTGGCTCTATGCCGGGGGCGCGGTGGCGTCGCTAATCTTCTTGCCGAATCTCGTCTGGCAGATGCAGAACGACTGGCCGACGGTTCAATTCATCCGGCGTTTGAACGCGGAGGTGATGAGCGGCATCTCCCTGCCCCAGTTCGTCCTGGGTCAGTTGTTGTATCTGCACCCGTTCAACGCGGCGATCTGGCTCGCGGGCTTGGTCTGGCTGTTTCGCGGGGAGGCGGGAAAGCCGTACCGGATTCTCGGTTGGATTTGGGTAACGGTATTCCTGTTGTTGTTGGTTGCCAAGAGCAAGATTTACTACCTCGCCCCGGCATATCCCGCCGTCCTGGCCGCGGGCGGCGTAGCCCTGGGGGCGTACGCGGAGCGCAAGGGGCGTGCGTGGTTCCGGCCAGCAGCCATTGGGACTCTCACAGTGGGCGGCATTGTGTTCGCGCCGGTGGCGCTCCCGATCCTCCCTATCGAAACGACAGACCGGTACATCCGCACACTCAGCTTCGGGGCGCTCGACAACGTCTATGAAATCACGGGAGACCTGCACGGCCAATTCGGATGGCAGACACGAATCAAGCGCGTGGCGGAGATTTATGAGAGTCTCCCGGAGAACGAACGAGACAACGCCGTTATCTTTGCGCCGAACTACGGTTTGGCGGGCATGGTCGATTACCTCGGCAAGGACTACGGCCTTCCCAATGCCATCAGCGGCCACATGACGTATTACCTGTGGGGACCTGGGGACGGCCCCTTCGATACCGCGATCGCGCTGGACATGCGTCGTGAAGATTTGGAACAGGTATTTGAACAGGTCGACATGAAGCCTCCGGTGGTGCTGGAACACACGAATCCCGGGAATCGCGAGTTCTACGTGGCGGTGTGCCGGAAACCCAAGCTGCCTATCGACGAAATCTGGCCCGAACTCCGAGCGTGGTAGCGTGGCACTGGAGACCGCTATTGGGCCTGCGTCAGCGATTGGGGATTCGCTGCGACGTGCCATGAGCGACTTGATACCAAGACCTACGAAGGTGAGCACGGCGTGACGTAGCGTACACGATTAGGGCTGCTGGCGAACCGCTACTTCGCCGTCCGCAGGCACCACGTATCCAAGATTTTCCGAAAGTCGAGGTGATTCCCAAGAAGGGCTGTCAAGCCAGCATTCCGCACTTCATGCTGAGCGATCACGCCGCCGCCTGGCGCCAATTCCCCGGACCCTTCCATTCCGCCGTACGACCTACGGTTTGGAGCACCGAGCGAGTTGAGAACGTGAGGACCATCCCCTTGTCGCCGCATCAATGTGAAGGCGTTGCCCAAAGTCCACTTACCGGAAGGACACGAGATAAACCGGGTATCCCCGCGGTGGTGATGAAGGCCAAGGTCCCGCGCGTGGATTCACAGATCCTCACGAATGCGCTATAATCCCGTCGTAACCCGCGATGGCGGAGCGGTCACTGCCGATCTCGTGATATCACGGCGCCGTGTTGAGGGCAGCGTGCGATGTCGTCTTTTTTCCATCGCTGATGGACGCCTCAGAAACTGCGCAGCAAAGGGAACAGGGGTATGGGCTACAACTTTTCGGTACAGCCGGGAGGCCGGTTGCTGGTTGTAGTAATCGAGGGCAACCTGTCCATAGACGAAGAGGAGCAATTGGTGCGAGACTCTGCGTCCTATGTCGCCCAGCATCCCACAGCCGACGTGCTGGTGGATCGCCGCCGCTCGAAAACCAATCTCGCCCCGCAGAATGTCCGCCCCCATCTGGAGTTGATTCGGACGCATGTACCGGTGGAGGGGAAGCCCAAACTCGCACTGATCGTATCGACCGACTACGATTTCGGCATGGGCCGCATGTTTGAATTCACCGGCGACCAGCACATCCCCCATCGCATGCGGATATTCCGGAGTTTGGAAGAAGGTTGCCGATGGCTGGACGTCGATCCGGCAACGATCCGGTGGCCCGGGGGCGCTGCCCCGGCCTGAGCGATTGCGCGTATCTCGTTGAAAGATTAAACGCCCGGCACACGTGCCGGGCGTCTTTCGTAACTAGGGTAAGCGGCAGGAACGCTATTCGACCCAATTAACCGCGGGGGGTGTCGCGTAGTCCGCGTAGCGATCGGCCACCTTACCTTCGGTAACATCCCCACTGTGCACATAAGTGCGATACCTGAACGATATGCTCTCGCCGTTCTTCAAGGTGTAGTCGCCGTTCAAGTCGCCCTTGCCTTTTGTGAAGTAGGACAGGCCGAAGACGTTCGCGCCCATCAAGCCATAGTTGCGCACGTGCCACCGGGATGGAAAGCGCAGATTGTCCTTGTGATCGAAGACCGTGACGCCAAACACGCCCGCGTCGCCGATCGCGCCCGAGTAGTCGCACCACGCCGCCGGTTGGCCCCAGGCTTCGCTCTCGCCCACCTGGCCCTCCGAATTGGTGATCGTGCCGCCATGGTCCGCGTTCATGTGATCGTTCACGCGCACCGCCATGATGCCGCCTTCTTTCGTGTCGTTGAACAACACGTCGCCGTACGACGCGGTGAAGGTCACGGTGACATCGAAGATGCGCGCGTCCTCCGGTCCTGGATAGAAGCGGTACTCGCGCTCTTCATCGACGATCGGTTCGCGGGCGTTGTTCTGCCAGACATTCTTCGCGTGGACCCAACCGTAGGCGTCGCCCGAACCGTAGGTCACATCGCCGCTGACCTGGTATCCGGAATTGTCGCCCTCGCCCCAGCAGTCGGCGCCATTGACCTCTCCATATGCCGACCACATGGACTTGTGGTGCGGGTGATCCTCGGAGATCTGCACTTCGCCCATGGGATAATCGCGCGTCACGTGTACGCCGCCCTCGCCCAATACGGGCCAGAGGAACGGTTTCTTATAGTCGTTCGAGTAGTGGTAGGCCGTGAACGGCACGTCTTCAATCAGAATGTCGATAGCCTCTTCCCCTTCCCGTTTGGTCACCTGCACCTTGGGCGGCTTGTCGTCGTTCCGCACTTCCACTTCGAACATGTGTTTCGCTCCCGGCATGGTGCCCTCCGGCACAAAGACCAACTCGCCGTTACGCACGGACGCCGGGTAGATGCGTCCAGTCGTCAACTGCTTGACCTGGACAAACTCTCCTTCTCCGAGAGACCCTTCGTAGGGCAATGTGAGGGGGACGTTCCGGCTCTGTTGCTCGCCTGCCTCAAGGGCAATTTTCTTGCCGTCCAAAGCGCTCTGGCCCGCCGCTCCCCCGGCGGCCAGAACCGCCGCGATCAATCCTGCTGTTACGCGCATGCTCGCTGTCCTTTCTTCCCGGTGCCGGACCTGGCCACTGCAAGGACCCGTACGACACGTCCGTTATCTCGTCCGGTGCAATTACCGGGCGGCTTCCATTTTAATCCGATCGTACCAATCGATCTCGACGACCGCAATGCCTTCGATAATCACGGGAATATCCGAAGGCTTCAATTGCCGAGACAGCTCCAGCCCGCGCCGAAGTATTTCATGACCCATACTGAACCCGGCCCTCTCGCGGTCCCCGTACAGATCCGGGCGGGAGTCGGCAATCTCACGCACGTTCTCCATGATGGTAACCGCCGCGGCCAGTAGGTTGACATCGGACATGGCGCCGATGACCTTCAGAACCTCCTCGCGAACCTGTGCCACTTCCGAATCGGAAATGCTGGTGAATACGCGGACTACAGCCCCGCGTTCCGCAAGGTCCTCCACGGCGATCCCTTCCCGCTCCGCAAAGTCGATCATTCGCGTCTCGAACTTCCTTGCTTCCAGGCAAGCCTCCAACGCATGACTCGCCGTGGCCATGGCTGACGGAAAGCCCATGCCGAGCTTCCATACCGTTTTAAACGCCGACTTCATCAGGGGCGCCATCCGCCGTGGGGAACGTGTGATCTCCCGCATCCGGTCGAAGGCGTCATCCAGTTTGTCCCGCTCTTCAGAACCTGGATAGACGTACTCGAGCAGGAACTCGCGAAGGTCGTCGATGATCTTGTCCGGAATTTGGTCGAGCACGCCGAAGCGCCGGACATTGTCCAGGCGGTACCGGTCACGCAGTTCTTCCCGGTATGCGTCGATCACTGCGTGTTTAAGTTTGGGATTCGACATGGAAACGATGTTTTCCGGCAGTTGAAAACAAGGAGCGGGCAGAACACGCCGTCACGATACCACACGAACGCCGCCTCCGCCAAAGGTTCGAGGGCAGGGGGGACAAGCCTTCAAGAGACCTTGCTTGTCCGGTACGCCTTCACCAACTCCGGGTAATCGGCCAACGCCTTGCGCCCCGCCTTCGTGAGGCGGTACACACCCCGATCGATCCGTTCGAACCAGCCGTACACATTGCTGTAGAGAATGGACGTCGTCTTGGACCCCGTCCCCTCTTTCCGGAGGTCCCGCGGCGACATGGGGCCGCGCATATCGAGCAGACAGGCGATGTGTACCGCGGATTCGCGATAAGCCGTGACCAGCTTTCGCCCGGCGCTGCCGCCGGTATTGAGATCGTGAGAACGGCCCGCTATCTCCTGCAGGACCGCCCGCCGCGCGCGCTTCTGCTTCTTGCGGTCAATGGCCACGGGATGGAAGACCACGTTCACCCGCGGCGCTCGCGACTGCACGGTAACCAGGATGAGCCCTAGTTCCAACCGTCGCAGCACGTGCTGGACGCCCTTCCATTGTTTGGTCCAGATGCCGCCGGGCGGCGCGGGCACGGCGACATACACAGAATCCGTAATGCGTTGACGCCGGGTCGCCTGAATGAGCAGCGTGAGATTGACGGACCGCTTCAACTCGATCACGACCAGGTCATCGCCTTTCGTGGCCGTCACATCGCAGCCGTTCACTTCGGCGCGGACGGTATAGCCGTTCGCCTCCAGGTACGCCTTCAGCGGCGAATAAAGATCCGATTCCCGAGTCGTGCTGGGCTTTGTCTTCGCCAAGTGCTCACCTTCTGAATAGACGCTTCCAGAATCCGCGCTTATCCTGCGACGGAGGAACGCCGCCCGCGTGCCGGGCGTACATCTTCCCGTGAACCTCGCGCGCCACGTCGACCATCTCAGGATACGGTGTATCAGTAATGGAAACGAAACCGATGCCGTAATTCTCGCCGTCAAGACTCCGTCCAGTAGTAGGTTGGTCCATGTACTGAAACCAGTGGCATCCAACCAGATTGGGCTGATCGAGCACGGAGTTCAGATACTGCGCATAGGACGCCGCCCGATCCGCTTGATCCTTCGACATCACGAGACCGGGATGAAACATGCCCCGGTCGAGCGCGCCGAAGTGAAACTCACCAATAATGACCGGCGCGTCAATTTGCGCCATGGTCGAATCGGGACCAACACCGCGCCGGTAGAAGTTGAAGCTGACCACGTCGGCCACCTCCGCGCAGGCCCGGGCTGCCGGTAAGGGCACGAGCGCAAACCGGCACCCCAGATACAGATGGTTCGGCGCTTCCTGCTTCACGGCGTCGCGCACCAGCGTGAAGTACCGCGTGGCAAAGGCGTGGATATAGGCGTCGAGATCCGACTGAGATGTAGCATTCGGGACGGACGGCGCACGCAAAGCGTCCCAGCTTGACGCCGTCGTTTCCCAAGCAGCGTTTAGCGCATCCAAATTCGCGTACTTCTCTTGCAGCATCGCAATGAGCGCCATGCGGCAAGGCTGGTCAGGCGGACTGGCCAGGGTGCCGTCGCCGATTGCCTCCCACGCAAGCTCGTTGTCGACAAAGATGCCAATGCATCGCGGATCGTTTGCGATGCGCTTTGCGTTCGGCGGGACCGATGATTTGACGGCTTCCTCAAAGGACGGATCGAAGACATCCGGCATCTTGCTCCAGTACCCGCCGCCGCCTTCGATTCGCCGGAACGCGCCGCCCACCCCGGCCGTTGCCACGTAGGGAATGCTACTCGCGGCGAGCATCTGCCCATCGCACCAGTTGCCAAGGGTGTTAAAGCCCCAGGACGTGAGCCGTTGCTCCGCGACTTCCTTCCAGCGGTCATCCCATCCTTCGTCATACTTGCGAATCAGATTCGCCCGGTAGTGATTGAACACCACACCCTTGCCACCAACGCGCTCCGCCATGCTGTGCGCGCCGGAGGTCTCCGAGTAGCACGAGGCGAGTTGGGAATCGTCGCTTGGTGGAAGTTCCGAAAACCAATCTTCCCGTCCCGTGACAAAGGTGTAATCACCCCGATGCACGCAGTTCATTCCCATGCTGAGGAAAAGGTGGCCGCTCGGCGTCACCAAACACCATCGGCCGTCTAAT
>JAHDWY010000843.1 GCA_023384315.1 Candidatus Hydrogenedentota bacterium
CGAAATTGTATCCGATGGCAGCCGCAAGTACGCTGGTCGGAATCTCTGTGTCGCTCGGGTATTTTGAGAACTCCACGTGCCCATCCATGTAGAGGATGTTACAGCCGCCGGGTACGTGGTTGAACGAGTCAACGCCTTCTTCTTTGAAATAGGGCGCGGGAGGAGGCACGAGCGGTCCGGTTCCGATGTTGTCCCACATAATGGGCACCGTGCTCTGGGCGCGCGCGGAACCTGCGGGGTTGTTGATATCCGTAACAAGGAAACGCTCCGCACCTTCGCGCAGGCGAAAGATGGTGTCGCCGCCGGCATTTCCCTGCACCGTAATCGCGAGTCCTGTGAAGTCTGCGATATGCGCCAGAATGTCCGAGGCGCTCCAGTCGCCGACGTCAATGTCGGATTCCAAGGCTTCATAGAACGAATCGAGATCGCCGCCGAAGTCGTCGACCCAGTCGCCGATGCCACCTTCCAGGTTCATCATGCCGTAGTCGGGAAGACCCTGGGAGATGGTGATCATCGTGCCGTAGACGTCCACGTTCTCGGCCATCCAACTATAGTAGACGTATGAAGCATCTTCGATGGCGCCTGGGGCGATTGCGCCGTAACCGGGCGCGCCGGGAGGATAGTTACCCTCCGCCCCTTCGCACCAGTTGCCTTGAGGCGGGGTACCCGAGCAGTCGAGGTAGTCGTCGGGGTTCTCGCTGTCCGAAGGGCAGAAGAGGATTCGAGCATCGGTAAGGTATTCCGGGATCAAGGCGGCGCCGGACGGTATGTTTTGCGCATCCAAGTCCCAGTCTTGCCAGGGCACGGAACCGCTCGGGTCGTCCCTATACTCCTTGGCCTCGATGTTTTCCTGCAGGCCGAGGCGCGGGAACTTCTCGCCTTTCGCTTCATTCGCGTACATTTTCAGAACGATGCCCATCTGCTTGAGGTTGTTTTGACAACTGGCGCGCCGGGCGGCTTCGCGGGCGCGGGCGAGCGCCGGCAACAGGATTGCGGCGAGAATGCCAATGATAGCGATTACCACCAGCAACTCGATGAGGGTGAAACCTGGTTCACGTCTCATGGATGAACCTCCTTCCAACGTTCTTGGTTGCGATGCACTGTCCGAGAAGCCACGCCGTATCCCATGATTCGGCGCAAGTCCGTCGGGTTGAGAAGAGGTTAAGGTCGTTTGGTTAACGCGGTGTGCAGTCACGGTTAGATTTTGGCGAATGAGATCTGTTGACCTTAGTCGTGGGTCGTGGGCGTCCGAAAACGGGCTAGCAAGAATCTCACCATCTCTTAGCGCCTCCGAAACAAAGCGTTGTCACGCTCCGTGAAACGAAAACCGGAACCGGGAGTTCATGCGACATGCTTAGAACGTCACTTTTTGGTACCCAACCTGAGTTAATTGTCACGGCGCTTCTGGTCTGCGTCTTTTGGCCTGCTGCGTCCCCCGCAAGTGCGCAGGAGGCAACGGCGCCGCCAAAGACGACCCACGCCGTTGTGGAGACCGACGCGGTTCCGGACAGTGAGGATGCGGCGGACGACCCGTGCATCTGGATACATCCCACGGATGCATCCGAGAGCCTGGTTATCGGCACGAACAAACAGGGCGGTCTGGCGACGTATTCGCTCGATGGAAAGCAGGTGCAGTATATGGAAGTCGGCGAAGTGAATAACGTGGACCTGCGCTACGGATTTCCGCTAGGCGATAGGGAAGCCGATATTGTCGCTTGCAATGACCGGACGACGAACACGATTCGGATCTTTGCCGTCGATCCGGAATCTCGGATGCTGACAGATGTTACTGGCAGCCCTATGAAGTCCCGGCTTGAAACGTACGGGTTGTGCATGTATCGCAGCGCGAAGGACGGCAGGTATTACGTGTTCATCGCCACGAAGCCGGGCGAAGTGGAGCAATGGAAGTTGTCC
>JAHDWY010000844.1 GCA_023384315.1 Candidatus Hydrogenedentota bacterium
ACGAAAGTCATGGCCGAAGAAGCCGTGAAAGAAGCGGGGGGGAAGTACGTCATCGCCCGCGTGGCGCTGGTGATGGGACTCCCGGTCATTGGTTCCGGAAACTCCTTCCTCTCCCGCATGATGAAGGCGCTCGACGAAGACAAGGATGTCACCGTGCCGGGAAACGAGATCCGTTCGCCTATCGATGTGATTACGTTGGGGCGCGCCATCGTCGAACTCGCGGGCAACGATCTGCGCGGGTTCATCCACTTGAGCGGAAGCGAAGTCTTGAACCGCTACGAAATGATGCAACGCATCGCGAAGCGGCTCGGTCATCCGGTTGAGCGCATCGTGCAAACCGATCCCAGCGGCATCCCCGGTCGCGCGCCGCGTCCGCTGGATGTGTCCCTCGACAACGCGCTCGCGCAACTGAAACTCCAGACGCCGATGCTCGGTCTGGATGATGCATTGACGCTCATTTTGAAAACAGCGAAAGGGAAGTAGTCATGAGTCCCGAGATCCGGTTCGAGTTGGAAAACAAGTTTGGCTCCATCTACGGCGAAGAAGAGGAGCGGGCAATCGTTGAGGTGCTTCGTCAGAACGCCCCCACCAGCGGCAACGCCTGCGTCGCCTTCGAGGAAGCCTTCGCGGCCTACTGCGGCACGTCGCACGCCCGCGCCTGTTCCAATGGCACTGCGGCGCTTTTCCTCTCGCTGGTCGGACTGGGCGTCGGACCCGGCGACCGCGTGTTGACGACACCCATGACCTGGATCGCCACCGGCGCCGTCGGCGTCACGCTCGGCGCGGAAGTGGATTTCGTGGACATCGATTCCGTGACCTACAACCTCGATCCCGGACAACTGCGTGAGAAGCTCACTCCCAACACCAAGGCCGTGATTCCGGTTCACCTCTACGGCCAATGCTGCGACATGGACGCTATCGATGCCCTGGCGAAGGAGCACGGTTTCGCCGTCGTGGAAGACGCCGCCCATGCGCTCGGGGCCGAATATCACGGCCGCAAGGCCGGCAGCCTGGGCGCCACCGGTTGTTTCAGTTTCCACGAACAGAAGAACATGTCCACCCTCGGCGAAGGCGGGATGATTACCACTAACGACCCGGACTTGTTCGAACGTATCGCGCTCTACCGGTCCCACTGCACCCGCGTCTACGGCAAGAGCACGAAGTACTGCCAACTCGATGAGGAGAAGTTTCCCCAAGGGAAGCGATTCTGGTGGCAGGATTTCGACGACTGCGGCTACAACTTCCGCATGACCGACATCCAGGCGGCCGTCGGCCTCATCCAGTTGCGCAAGCTGGACGAGCTAAACGCGCGTCGCATCGCCATCGCGGAACGGTTGAACGAAGGCCTCCGTGGTGTCCCGGGCCTCACGCTGCCCACCGTCGCCGAAGGCCGGAAACACGTCTACCATCTCTACCCGCTGCAGATCGATCCCGATGTCTATGGCGTCACCAAAGACGACTTCGTCCACCGCATGCTCCACGAGCGCGGCATCAAAGTTGGCACCCACTACATCCCCCTCCACTGGAGCACCGCGTTCCAAAAACGCGGCTTCAAACGCGGCCAGTTCCCCGTCGCCGAACAAGTTTTCGAACGCCTCGTCACGCTACCGAGTCATCCGCGTCTGACGGATGAAGGGGTGGATTACATGATTGAGAGTATCAAGGCGATCTGTAAGTGCTAGTAGGTTTTATTGCGCATCCAAACGCACATCAGTTCTCCCGCACCCACTCCTCGTTGAACCACACGTGCTTGATCGTCGATCCCGGCACGGCTTCCTCCTTGTAGGAATACGTGCAGTGCAGGGTGCCGTCCTCCGCCTGAATCAGCGACGGATAGGATCCCGATCCCTTGTCCGGCTCAAAGGTTTCAATCCCCCGCTTGATCGGCCACGTTGCGCCTTCGTCCTCGG
>JAHDWY010000845.1 GCA_023384315.1 Candidatus Hydrogenedentota bacterium
TCCTGCGGCCAGCATGGAGGTGCCACCCTGTTCCTTCGTGCCGAGCCAGCGATCGGGTCCGCACCAGATGCGGTGAAGGTAATCGACTTCCACCATGAAGATGTTGCCGAAGGCGCCCTGTTGGATGAGGCTGTCAATCGTCATCAGCAGCGGGTTCCAGTGCAGCACGAAGCTGACGACGCTCTTTACCCCCGCCTTGCTCACGGCGGCCTGTTGTCGGCGCACGTCCTCCATCGTGAGCGCGACGGGCTTTTCAATGATGAGGTGCTTACCCGCCTCGGCGGCCGCGACGACGTAGCCGGTGTGCTGATCGTGCGGCGTGCAAACCACGACGATGTCGATGTCATCCTGCTTCAGCATGTCCTCGTGATCGGGCGTGATGGTGCAGTCCAGGTTGTACGTGTCCCGGTACGCGCGCGGCTTCTCCCGGCTCCGGCTCACCAACCCGCGCACTTCAGACCGCTCGTCGTTCTGAAACCACTTGATGTATTCCTCGGCCACCCAACCGCAGCCGATGACGCCAACCCCAAGTTTCGACATGTTCTGGTACCTCCCCGCCTGTCGCATCATCACCATGTCTTCTCAAACGGATCCCCGACCGATGCCCGCGACGCCGTCGTTTCCTTCCGCCACTTCGTGTCCGCAAGATCGTTGAATGACTTTGCGCTCAAACAACTCGCGTGTTGCGCGATCGCTTCAAAAATCTTGTTGGCGATCAGTATATTGCCGACCCGGTTCGCATGAACGCCGTCCGGATCGATCACCCAGTCCGCCCCGCCTTCCGCGCTCCACACATCCGCGAGAATGCAGTCGTATTCCTCGGCGAGATCCCGAATGCACTTGTTGTACTTCCGCGTCAACTTCACGCTGCCCTTGTCGTAAGGCGGATAGCTTTTCCAACCCGTCATGTAGTAGACCGTCGTCAACACGATCACCGGATCGCATTCCGCCTTCACGTCGCGAATGATCGTGGCCATGTCTTCCCGGAAATCCTTCAGCGGCATGCCCGCGCGCATGTCGTTCAACCCGTACGCGAGAATGAACAGGTCCGGATTCAACGCGATGACATCATCCTTATACCGCTCCATGGCGCTCGGCTTGCGCGACTTCTCGTACCCCGGACTGCGCGGCGAGATCGCGTTCGCGCCGATCCCCTTGTTGTGATACTCGATAGGCGCCCCCTGGCATTCGCCGATCAGATTGGCCAGCACGTCGGCATAACGCTGCGCCGGGTCCGCCAGCCACGGCCCGCCCTCCACCGTGCTCTCCCCCAGAATCACCATCCGTTCAAACGGCTCATTACGGTAATCCTTCGGTTTCACAAACGGATCACCCCACGTCGCGCCAAGGGCGCCACCGTACAACACAACGCATGCAAGAAATACGAAAACAATCCGAATCCCCATACCGCCCCCTTGTATCCGTGAAAACCGGAGTGTAAGCGACGTCTGAATACGGGTTGATTCTAAGTCCTGGACCGATCAGGTTCAATGAGTCGGCCATTGACATCGAACCGCTTTAGGCCTATGCTGGACATAGGCTTGGGGCGCCTGCCACACCGATTTTGTCCGTCCCGGGGGAGTGCATTATGGGACGGGCGAAAGGCCACAAACATTTCCGGGGATTCGCGAAACCGGAACAGGACCGCGATCGCTTGCGGGGCGGCCCTCATTCTTCCATCCACGACGTGTTGCGCGCGCAGAACCGCGTGACGCCGCGGCTGACGCGGCCCGGCGGCACGACCACCACGCGGACCAATCGGAATCGAAACACCGGCTGATACGGATTCAACATTCCTGAAGCCGCGTGTCCCTTCCCCCTCTTGAGGACCGGACCGCCGCCGCCGGATGTTGCTGGTAGGAGTACGGACCATGCAACGAGGTTTGATCTGCCTGTTCTTCCTGGC
>JAHDWY010000846.1 GCA_023384315.1 Candidatus Hydrogenedentota bacterium
AGATGATCTTGACGCGGTCGAACTCGAGGATCCGGTCGATAATGACGTCATACATGTCCACGAGCCGTTGCGCGATGGCCGCCACCAGGTCGCGTTGTTCGTACAGGGCGATGCACAGGGTCTCGTATCCCATAAGCCACGTCAGGTACTCGGCGAAGTGGGCGAACCCGCCGCTGCCCACGACGCACATGTCGTCCGGCAGATTCTTCTCGTACCATTCCAGCGACCGGGTCGAGGCGTTATGCGGGTCCGGCCAAGGGTATTGTTCGAATTCATCCCAATTGGTGATTGGCCCCTGGTGCTCGTTGACGTAGTCCCGGCCCGTCTCGCGGCGCAATCCGGCCGTATCTTCGGCTTTGTCGTAGCGGAGGGGCATGACGTGATCTTCGACGCCCATCCGGACGTAGTCGTACCCCAGAAATCGCTGAATCGCGATTTGGCGTTTCTGGGGGAAGTAAGGGTCGCTAGAGTCCAAATCCCGCGCCAAACCGAAGCGCTCGCAGACTGCTTCCTGCACTTCCGCGTCCAGGAACAACTCGATGTTGTGCACCCGGTCCGGCGTGCCTTCCCGCGCGATGCAGCGCGCCAGCGCTTCCCAGTCCGGTTTGATCGGCGTGTCGAAACCGAAAATCGTTGCCATATCACCCCCAAGCTCAATCGTCGCATTTCACGCCCCGAGCGACTGACGGGACGATCAAAGAAGTATACCTCGGTTGCGGACGCCCGATCATCCGGAGCGACAAACCACGCCACCGGCGGCGAAACGAGAGAGGAACATTCATACGCGGCAGCGCCACCCTCTATTGTCGAAATCGCTCTCGATATCGGGATCGGTATCGAAAGCACATCGCGCTTCCCACCCCGACCTTGATCCCGATCCCGATAAACCGCGGCTATTGCTACAAAACGACCGCGGACCCTATTCTTCGCAGTCGACCGGATCGCCCGTCCGGTTAATTTCCTTTCAAAAATGAGAAAGATGCGCTATTCTAACCAAGAAGGCTGCACTTTTTTTTCTCAAACCATCAACACAGGTGAATACCGCCGTTCAACGCACGAGGCCGGCGAACGCAGGGGCTCTGCAAATGGATCCAATCCAGGAATTCATAGACGTGGAGGCGAAAGGGGAAGAGGCGTCCGGGGTTGACCTCCAATCGATACTTCGCCGGCACCCGGCCTTGAGTCAGTTCCTGTATGGTCTGCTCGCGCTCGCCCTCCCGGCCGTACGCGGTTGCGAACCCCACGAGTGCGTCGAGGGCGAGTTCGAACCGCGCATGTATCACTATTCCGCCGCGCTCGGCGAAGAGCAGCGGTGCTACGAACTCTATGTCACCGACGAATATACGCCGGAACAGGCGTGGCCACTGGTGCTCTTCTGGCACGGCATAGTCGAGTCCGGAGACGATGGGTTCGCGCACCTGACGGTAGGCATCGCGCCGAATTTGCGCGACCGGCCCGAGCAGTTTCCCTGCCTGGTCGCCATGCCACAATTGCCGTGGAACGCCACCTACGAGGAAATCGACGCCATCTACGCGGCCGTGTTGGCGGACGTGACCGCGCGCTACAACGTCGACCCGAACCGGATCTCCATGACCGGCATTTCTTATGGCGCTTCGGGAACCTGGCGCTACGGGGCGGAACACGAGGGGGAACTATCGGCAATCCTGCCCATCGCTGGCGCGGGACGCGACGTGGATATCCCGAAACTGCTGACCGTCCCGATCTGGACCTTCGCGAATGCCAACGACGAGCTTTCGGACACCGCGGACTGGCGGCGGTTCACGGAGGATCTCGCCGACGCGGGTGCCAATATCATCGCCACGGAACTTCCCGGGTCGACCCACGAGATCTGGGACCGCGTCTACCGGCAGGCCGATATCATCGACTGGTTGTTGTCGCAGACCT
>JAHDWY010000847.1 GCA_023384315.1 Candidatus Hydrogenedentota bacterium
CGGGTGCTCTGTTCTCCGTGCTCGAAGCGGAGAACAGAGCACCCGCGAAATCGCCAAGTACCGCCTCCACCTCGAACCCCGCAAGCGTTGCGAGCAGTTCCATCTCGCGGGGTGTGGTCCAGGCGCGCACCATTTCCATCGTCGTCGAGTGGACCACCGTTCCGGTCGCGTCGAGTTCGTGAATCGTGTGATCCTCGCGAAGGATCTGCGTAAACTCGTCGTAGGTCGAAGCGCAATAATGATGGATTGCCCAGCCTGTATCAGGGTCCTCGTACTGGTCTACCAAGCGAAGCGCGCCATTCTGCGGGTCCAGCCAGGGTGCGATGGTCGATGGACGGGCAGCCCACGTGTTCAATATGAACACCCCGTCGGGCTCCAGGTGGCAATGAACTGCGGCAAGACAGGCTCGTTGCTCGCCCGGCGTCAGCAGGTGCATGAAGGTCCGATAGGGCATCGCGATGAACGCAAACCTCTCACCGAGCGAGAAGTCCCGCATGTCGCCTTTAACGAGTTTGAGCCGGCCGGGAATCGGTGCGACGGCCTCGCACTTTTCCCGGCATCGCGCCAGCATGATCGATGAATTGTCCATTCCAACGACGTCGGCGCCAGACATGGCCATGGGAATGCAAATGCGTCCCGTGCCGCACCCGATTTCCAATGTGCGCCCCCGCGCGCGCAAGGCCTGCGCGACGTAGAATTCCACATCACCCTCGATGCCCTTTTGAAGCAGATCGTAGTATTCTGCCCACGGATCGAATGGAGCAGCCATCCCTTCGCCTATCCCGCCATGCCGTCGCCGGCCGCACGTTCGTTGTCCAGCGCGCGCGGTTCTTGTATCGATTCACAAGTGGGCGATTCCGGCGCGTGAGACTCGATGCGCGCGGCGAGGAACGCGAGCATCTTCCGGAAGATGGAGCGGCGTTCGCCCCAATGAACGTAGTCGAACCCGTGACCCCGGTTGTCCAGCGCAATGAATTCTGCGGGGACACCCAGTTCGCGCAATCGCGCGTGAAATCTCCGTGATTGTTCGAAGTGGACGAGGAAATCCTTCTTGCCGTGGACGAATAATATCGGCGCCGTCTTATCGCTGGCATACGTTATGGGGGACGCCTTCTCCCACGTCGTTCCCGGCGGCGAAATGGCTTCCCGGCCACTGAAATCCACCATGAATCGCGTCGTCGCTCGGCGCAAGGGACCCCGGGAAGGCAGGTCGCGATAGCAGGTAAGATCGACCGCTCCGTACAGGCTCACGGCCGCGCAAATCGACGAGGACGGACCGGGATTCTCATCGCCCTCCAATCCATCTTCCGGACGGGTTGCGGCGAGCAGCGCCGCCAAATGTCCCCCTGCCGACGCGCCGAACGAGACGATTCGGTTCGGATTAACCCCAAGCTCATCTGCATGGAGCCGCAGCCAGCGCACGGCCGCTTTGCAGTCGTGTAGACACTTGGGAAAGGCAAAGCGGGGCATCAGACGGTAGTCGACGGTCATAACTACGAACCCGGCGCGCGCAAACTGACGACAGTACCAGGCCTGTTGATAGCGGGTGCCGAGAATCCAGGCTCCACCGTGGATCAACACCATGCCGGGACGGCTCGCCTGGCCGCCATCTTCGGGCATGTACAAAGTCATACGGAGCGGCTTGCCGTCGGGACGGGCGTACTCGATTCCTTTGCGTTTACAGTATCCATAGGCCTCGGGTACGTAGCGCATGTAAACTCCACCGTTCGGGTTGCGTCCGCGAAACGATACCAATCATGCCGCTCGGTGGCAAGTTATGCGCCCCAAAATGCGCGGTGCCTCTTTCTCACGTCGAAAGAGGCACCGGAGATTCTGGTTAGAATCGGTGATTCAGGCGCTGTCTAGTCGTCATCCTCTTCATCATCGTCATCGCTCGGGAAAC
>JAHDWY010000033.1:0-1185 GCA_023384315.1 Candidatus Hydrogenedentota bacterium
TCGAGACCCCGAAGTAGCGTGTCATACAACGCCTGGGAAGGCTCGTTCTCCTGGGCCGTCTTGTACGCAAACTCCAGCGGAAACGCCGCGTACGCGCCCTTGGCCAGGTCCGCCTTCAGCGCGCTGAATCCATTCAGCAGCGATGCTTCGCCGAGCTTCTGCACGCTGCGACCGTCTTTCCAGTAGTAGACGATCTCGAGCCGGTTAAACGTATCCAGCAGTCCCGCCAATTGGCTCTTGGGCCGCCGTACGCCTGCCGCCATGCATGCCAGTTTGCCCCGGTCAGGGCTCAGAAAAGTCACAATCCGGCTCGTTTCGCTGAAATCCACGGCCCGAATCACCACGACTTCCGATCGCTCTTGCGACACTGGCGGCTCCCGCGCGACGGTTTCCGGCCCCGCGGCCGGCATCGGTTCAATCGTACAAACCGCCCAACGTCAGTGCTTGCACGGGGAAGCAGACTGGAACCAGGCGGGCAAACGCTCCTAAAGGATACCATTCCGGCGAATGGGACGCAAAAGATACGCGGGAGACAGGCTGGAGACCGGAGGCTGGAGGAAAGAGTGCCCACGGCACCGGCCGGTGGGATCGGCAGGATCGGCCGAAATCCGATCGGTCGGATCAGTCGAGTCGGTCGGATCAGTCGAGTCGGTCGGATCAGTCGAGTCGGTCGGATCAGTCGAGTCGGTCGGAGCGGTCGGAGCGGGCCCGGCCATTTTGCCCACTCTGGCGTCCGTGTTGGTCTGTGTTGGTCCGTGTCCTCGTCCTAGCTGCCCATTGCCTCCATGAGCAGGTGCGTGAAGATCCCCGAGCCGGGCAGGTTCTGTCCGCCGTCGGCGACGATCAGAGCGCCGGTGATATAGCTCGCCAACGGCGACGCCAGAAACACGGCCAATTGGCCGATGTCGTCCACGGTGCCGAACCGCTTCAGGGGCACCACTTCCCGGAACTTCTCGCGCATGCCGTCCGGCAGGAGTCGCTGAAACCCTTCCGTGCCTTCGATGGGTCCGGGCGCGATGCTGTTGCAGCGGATCCCATAGGGGCCCCATTCCAGGGCAAGGTTCTGCATGAAATTGTCGATACCTGCCTTGGCGGCGCCCACGTGACACTGGGCGAAATAGGGCAAGAACGCTTGACCCGCCGAGATGAAGATCACGCTGCCTTTCGTCTTCTTGAGCTGGTCGA
>JAHDWY010000033.1:1195-14963 GCA_023384315.1 Candidatus Hydrogenedentota bacterium
ATTGAACGTCCCCAGCAGATCGATGTCGATGACCGCCTTGAAGCCGTTCGGGCTCATGGCCTCGACGGGACACGGAAAATTACCCGCCGCGCCGCAGATGAGCACGTCCATGGGTCCAAGTTCTTCTTCGGAGCGCTGGTAGGCGGCCTGGAGCGCCTCCGGATTTCGCACGTCCGCCGCGACGGCGCAGACCTTCGCGCCTAGCGCACGCAGTTCTTCCGCTGCGCCGTCGAGCCGTTCTTGCGTGCGGCCGCAGATGCCGAGGTTCGCGCCCAGGGCGGCGAAATTCTTCCCGATGCCGAGATTGATGCCGCTGCCGCCACCCGTGATAAAGACGGTTTTGCCCTTGAACAAGTCCTTCGCGAACACGCTCGTAATCTGCATAAGACCTCCGCAAGACAGTTTTGCTTTGCCTGACCGGGTTGGAAGTCCACAGCATGCCGGGCGGACCGGCTGATTTCAAACAACCCGCGAGGGTTAGTGTCCTGAACCTTAAGTTCCTTCTCAAAGATCTTGTGTGACGTGTTGCTCAAAGTCCCCCTTTGAAGGGGGATTTAGGGGGATGTTTCCTCAGATACCGGTACAAAGAATGAAACGAATTTCGAATTCGCTACACTAGTATGGACTGCGAGGGCTCAACCTCGCTCTTCCCGGGTAACTGCGCCTGCGATTCTTCGGAGTGCACCTGCCGCGGACTCGGATGGAAGCAGGCTGGAGGCCTGCACCACGATCCTGGACACGACGATCTCCCCAGTTGCCTGACCATCCCCAGTGCCGTAGAATCACCGCGGGGAAATTCGTTCAAAACACGAGACCCGTTGTGGTCTTGATTACAGGAGCGCATGCCATGACCCTATCGCGCAGAACCTTCGTTTCGACCGTGCTCTGTTCCGGCGCCGGTGTGGCCTATGCCGCGGAGAAGGGTGGTGGCGGAAACGCCGGGAGCGATTCCAAGCCCGTCTTCGTCGTCGCGGAAATCGAAGTCAAACCAGGCAAGCGGGACGAGTTTGTCGCTATTTTCACGAAGAACGTGCCGAACGTCCTCGCCGAAGACGGCTGCATCTTCTACGAACCCGTCATCGACACGGTGACGGATCTGGCTGCGCAAGCCCCGCGCCGCGACAACGTCATGACGGTGATGGAAAAGTGGTCCAGCCTCGATGCGTTGCGGGCGCACCTTCAAGCTCCGCATATGAAGACTTACGGTGAAGCGGTAAAGGATCTAGTCGCGGGCGTCACGATCCGGGTGATGGAGTCCGTGTAGGAATTAAGAATTACGAATTATGAATTAAGAATGGTGGCGCCGAAGCAAGAATACGCCGGACATCGTAAGGTTCTCGACTCAAAAGTACGTCCTTGCATTTTGCTCATGCGTCATTCACCGTCACGCATAGATGTAGTGTTTTTCCGAATAGTTCCGATGAGTCGACATAGTTCTTCCGCTTCCGAGTGAATTGACGCGAACTCGGTTTCGGATAGATAGTCTGTATCTTTCAAGAGCCGGAGCCAGTATGAGGTTTCTCTTGCCTCCCGATAGGCGATTCCCATCTTCGCTCGAAAATCGGCGCGAGACTGCGCGCCGATAGCCTCCTCGACATTGGCGCCAATACTCGTACCGCTCCGTAAGACCTGCTTTGACAATACGTGCTCTTTCTTTGTGTCACGCAGGAACTGGCACACATCCGCACGATTCGCACAGCGAATCCGTAGCTCTTCTGCCGGACTATGTTGTCCGTCTTCATAAGCGTCCGCACCCACAAGTTGCGAATCTTGACTCATAATTCTTAATTCTTAATTCTTAATTCCCCATTGCCTCCTGCGGCGAAGACGATTACATCGCCGGACTTCAGCTTGGGGAAGTTGATACAATCGAAGCGTTCCTTGCCGCGGTAGACGCGGAGGACGGAGATGCCCGGCAGATCGTGGGGGTGTTTGCCGACTTCGTCCGGCCGGACGCTGCGTTCGTCCATGCGGAGGGCGCCGCCTACGGAGAGCAGGTCTTTCATGACTTCGGCGAGATGGGGGCGGCGGGTGGCGGCGGCCATGAGATTGCCGCCGGCGGTGGCGGAGGAGACGATGGTGCGCGCGCCGCTGCGTTGAAGGAGTTTGACGTTCTCCGCTTCGTGGCACATGGCGATGATGTGGCAGTCGGGATTGAGATCCTGCGCGGTCAAGGCGATGAGCACCGAGGTATCGTCGCGGCCCGCGCTGATGATGACGTGGGCGGCGCGCTCGATGGCAACGGTCTTGAGCACGCCCTCCTTCGTCGCGTCGCCGCGGATGGCCGCGATGCCCATGGCGGTTGCGGCTTGCAGCGCGGTCTCGCTCGTCTCGATCGCAATGATGTGGTCCTTGGGGGTTCCCTGCAGCAGGAGTTCTGCGGCCACGGCGGAGTTGGTGCCGCCGAACCCGCAGAGAATCGTATGCTGGTCGAGTTTGTCCACGATCTGTTTCAATCGAAATTCCTCCTGGAATCGCCGGAACACGAACTGGTAAGCAGTCCCGAACAGGGTGAAGATGACAATCAAGCGGATGGGGGTGAGCAGCAGCGCGTCCGTGACTCGCGTGGCCGTTTTGACGGGCGTAATGTCGCCGTAGCCGACGGTTGTAATTGAAACGATGATGAAATAAAGGGTGTCGAAATAGCCGGGCGGCTCGTTGGTTCGGTGATCAAGCAAACCGCCTTCCGCCCACATGGCGGTCGTGGCAATCAACAGCAGCGCGATGATAAACGCGGCGCGCCACGCAACGTTGTGCCACGTCGGAAAGGAGGGCGGATTGTACAGCGTTCCTTCTTTTGCCATGGCCTATTCAGCAGCCGGCTCGGGCGTTCCGAGCGCGAGCATGTTGGCGAACAACCGCAGTGCGCCGGGATGCAATTCACGAATCTGCCGGTACAACCCAAGTGCGCAATACAAGTAGTCGCCTTCCCCCACAGGTGCATACAATAAACTGCCAGGCGGAATTTCTTCGCCAGGGTCAATGCAACTGACGAGCGGTGTGTAGGTTTCCTCCCATTGATCCGGGAAATACAAGCCGCGCTCCTGAATCCAGCCACTCCAGTCCTCGTCGACGATCGCATTGGGCGTCCTGAACAATGGATGCTCGGGCGCAAGCAGCGTAACCGGCGCGGCTTCCACGGTGACCCGATTGCGCGACACCTGGATCGGATACGGCGCGTATTCCGGTTTCCACTCCTGCGTTTTCTGATACATGACCAAGATGCTGCCACCCCGGTTCGCGTAGTCGAGCAGGGCCTGGTTGTTTGCGACGAGGTCGGGTCGCACGAGGTAGGCACGAATATCGACGATGATCGAGGTGAACGCGTCCAGGCGGTTCGGAGAAAAATCTTCGATTGATAGATCCTCGTGCGGTATACCCAACCGTTCGAGCGTGTTCATAAAAGTGTCGTCGTAACTTTGAATCACGCCTACGTTGAGCCCGTCGGGAATCTGAACGTCCACGATCCGCGCCACACCGAAATGGGGTTCGCGTGCGCCTTCTACCATGACGTTGAGAATGTAGTCTCGCGGTTCGAGGTTTTCGCCAATCGTAGCTCTTACTGGAATGATCTTCTGGTCGCCTTCCGCTTCAAAGGCGAATTCGGCCCGCTGTTGATCGAGAATGAATCCCGGCGACATAGAGAACACGACCGATCCCGAGTGCGGACCCGGCGTGTGGTTGGTTAGCAGTACGTTGAAGGTGCAATCCTTGTCCACGCCGCGGCGGACGAGGTACGGCGCACCTGCGAAGTCGACTTCAACAGGACGCGCTACTTCCAGCGCGACAGGGATGCGCAGTTCGAGCACGTCAGTACCCGCGGTTGATTCGGCCACAACGTCGAACTGGGACACCATGAAGTGCGGGTCGAACAGGTGATCGGCGAGCGGCACGTTGATGTTGGCCTGCGCGGGAATCGGGACCGAGAGCGTGGCGCTCACGGTTTTCTGCCCTTCCATCCGAATCACCGAGTCATCGGGCGGAGCCATGTCGAACCAGGGCCTCGGTTCGATGCGGAACCGCACACTTTGCGCTTCCGGTGTACCAAAGTCGGTGAAGCTTGCGGCGATAGAGACGATTTGCCCGGGAACCACTCGCGTATCGGCCGGATGCACATCCAGTTGCAGCTCATACTGAAGCACTGATACGCGGTTCCGCCGCTCGCGCTGGCTGTCCAAGGCGTTGCGCTCGGCGAGCCCGGCGAAGAGAACACCGCGCGACGCCTCGATCGCTTCGCCCGCGACTTCGGCATGGAGGTTCTCCTTCGTCAATACGTAGTGCGCCTGGATCGCGCCGCTCAGGTAGCGGTCGATAAAGAACTGCATGCCCTGGGAGTCGTGCTCGTCCAGCGCGGCCGCGGCAATCTCGGCGTAGGTCTTGCCGCGAGCGGAGTCGAGTTCGTTGAAATCGATGGACACGGAGTCCGGCGTCGGGTCCCAGGAGCGCAAATACAGACGCTGCGGTTGCCAGGGCGCGAGGCCTTCCTCCGCCAGTTCCGAGAACTGCGCCGGATCGCCGGCGGCATCGAAGGCCTCCTGCAGCGCGATGCCGATAGCTTGATGGTGTCCGTGGTCCTTGTTCCGGCCATGGTTCGAAATGATGACGTCAGGCCGGGTTTCACGAATGACCCGCGCCAGTCTCCGTACCGTCTCTTCGTGTCCCCAGACGGCAAAGGTCTCCTCCGGGGATTTGGAGAATCCAAACTCCGGCAGGTCAAGGAAATGGAGATCAGCGCCAGTAATCGCCGCGGCGCGCATCATCTCGCGCGTGCGAATGACCCCCAGTTCGTTGTACAGTTCAGGTCCAATTTCGTTCTGGCCGCCTTCGCCCCGTGTTGCGATGACCGCGATAGTGTGATACCCATACTTCTTCCGGT
Source organism: Candidatus Hydrogenedentota bacterium (assembly GCA_023384315.1). Taxonomy (GTDB): domain Bacteria; phylum Hydrogenedentota; class Hydrogenedentia; order Hydrogenedentales; family SLHB01; genus JAHDWY01. The sequence goes on from JAHDWY010000033.1 coordinate 6,072, forward strand.
ACATGGCCAACGTAGCGCCGTCTTCGTCGTCGGGATGAGCGGCGACGCACATGAGGCGGAGATCGGTGCTGAGATCGAGCACGGCCTGGCGCAACGCAATCTCGCCGAGTTCGGTTTGCTCGGCGCGCGGCGCAGGACAAATCAAGGCGAACAGTGAAAACATAAAGCCGGTGGAAAGGATGTAGTTTTTCATGGCGCACAGTATAGCACGCAAGGCAGCTAAGGCCATGTCGCGCAATGGGTATGGCGTGGTGGTACTACTGGTGTTGATGACCGCGGGTTGCGCCCTTGTCAACGACAACCTGCGCGTCGTTGAACACGAAGAGTTGTGGCGATCGGCGCAAATGTCGCCGGAACGGCTCGCGTACACCATCGAGAAGCACAACATCAAGACGGTGATCAGCCTGCGCGGCGTCAATGAAAGCGAATCGTGGTATCGCGACGAAGTGGCTATCTGCGAGGAACTGGGGGTAACACGCCACGATTTGCCCTGGACCATGCGCCGCATTCCGGAACCACAATCGCTGCAGCAATTGATGGCGTGGTTTGAAACCGCGGAGAAGCCCATCCTCGTGCATTGTCAGGCGGGCATCCATCGTGCCGGCGTGGCCTCGGCTTCGTACAAACTGTACAAAGGCGCTGATGTCGAGACCGCGCGCGATCAGTTCGGACTCTATTTCGGCGGCGCGCCCATCGGCAACTTGCTGGACTTGTACGAGGGCAGCGGGAAGCTTTTCTCGGAATGGGTGCGCACGGATTATCCTGTCGTCTATGCGACAAGATTGGCGGAGGCGGAGATGCAGTCCGAGGCCGGAAAGGACGCGTCGCCATGAGGTTTGATGCGATTGATGCCGTGCTCTTCGATATGGACGAAACGCTTATTTACCACACGCGTTCCTTCAAAGATATCGCGCGCGAGTCGTACGAGCGGTATGCGGCCGAGTTGAAGCCGGTGACCTTTGAGGAATACTGGACGACGCTCTGGGGCAAGGCGACGGATTTGTGGTTCATGATGATCGACGGCGTCCTCCCGGGCGAAGAAGCGCGCCGGTACACTTTCATAAACACCTTGCGGGCGCTGGACGCCGACCCTGAACTCGGCCCGCGTCTGATTGAACACACGGACGCCCGCATGCTCGAGTCGACCCACGTCATGGATGACGCCTTCGCGGTCATGAACCAAATGCGGGAGGCCGGATTGCGCCTCGGTATCGTAACGAACGGGTACAGTTGCATTCAGCGAATGAAGATCGACCATCACAAGCTGAACGGCCACGTGGATTTCACGATCGTTTCAGAAGAGGTCGGCGCGCACAAACCTGAACCAGCGATATTCGACGCCGCAGTTGCGCAAGCCGCGTGCAAACCCGAGCGAATTCTCTTCGTCGGCGACACGCTCGAGAACGACTTCCTCGGTGCGAGAAACGCGGGGCTCGAAGCCGTGCTCATCGACCACGATGCCACCCGCGCGGACAGCCCCATCGAGGAAGGGCGGTACATCCGCCGGTTAACCGAACTGCTGCCCATGCTGGGGCTGGCTTAATCCTTTTTCTTCGTTCCCGCAAGCGCTGCCGCGTTTCGCACAAGATTGACGAATTCCGCGCGATAGCCGTACTCATCCACGCCGCGGCTGGCGTTGGCCAGCGTGATGACGGCATCGTACTTCACGTCGTTGATGTACTCCGATTCGCGTAACAGCATGCCGAATTCCGCAACAGACGCTGCAAACTGGAAATCAGTCGTCATGCCCTCCAGTGTGTCCATCGAATCCCGAACGGGAAAGGTCAGCAGCATGCTCTCTTCAGCTTTGGGCGCTTTGTAGCGGACCTTCACAAGAAACAACTCGCCTTCGAAGGCCGCTTCCGTGGGGGCGGTCGTCTGGTACCGAAGGTCATCCACGTTGACGCCGGGCACCTCTTGCCCTGCGGGTACCAGTTCGTACAGGGCGGTGACGGTGTGGCCCGCGCCGATTTCGCCGGCGTCTTTCGTATCGTCGTTGAATTCTTCGTCGGCAAGCAGCCGATTCTCATATCCCACGAGGCGGTACCCCGCCACCCGCGCGGGGTTAAACTCGACCTGGATCTTCACGTCCTTGGCGATGGTGACCAAGGTGCCGGTCATCTGTTCGAGCAAAGCCTTGCGCGCTTCGGTGAGTGAATCGATGTAGCCATAGTTGCCGTCGCCCTCGTCCGCGAGTTGTTCGAGCCGGTCGTCCTTCAGATTGCCCATGCCGAACCCGAGCACGGTAAGAAACACGTCCTTCTTCGCCTGTTCGCGAATGATGCGGACCAGTTCGTCCGAATCCGTTACGCCTACGTTAAAGTCGCCGTCGGTGCAAAGGATAACCCGATTAATGGCGTTCTTCCGGTACTCGTCGTTGACCATACGGTAGGCCGTCACAAGACCTTCGCTGCCATGCGTGGACCCACCCGCGCCAAGGTTCTCAATAACTTGCAGGGCCTTGGCCTTGTTGCCTTCCGTGCAACGAATGGAGTCGAGCGGCACACCTGCGCTACCGGCGTAGGTGACGATGCCAAGCCGGTCCTCTGCGTGCAACTGGGGTACGAGCAGCCGCAGACCGCGTTTCACCAGCGGCAGCTTGTTTTCCGGCTGCATCGATCCCGACACGTCGATGAGAAAGACGAGGTTTGCCGCCGGACGCTCGGTGGCCGCGATTTCCTTGCCTTTGATGCCGATGCGCGTAAGCCGGTGATTCACGTCCCACGGACAAGGTCCAACTTCGGTCGTTACGCTAAACGGCGCATCGCCTTCGGGCTGGGGGTAGTCATAGGGAAAGTAGTTGATCAATTCCTCCACGCGTACAGCATCCGCCGGCGGTAGCGTACCGTCGTTCAGGAAGCGGCGCACATTGGCGTACGAGGCCGTGTCCACGTCGATGGAGAAGGTGGACAAGGGCGTGTGCTGGGCTGTCTTGAAGGTATTCTCCTCGATCCTCTCGTACGATTCCGTGTTGGGTTCCTGCGCGACGTAGAGGGGCGTTCCCGCTACGGCGGGGGGTGCCATCGGCGGGGCTGGCGGCGTATTGGGAGGGGCGTTTTCCGCACTGAGGTAGGACGCGCTCTTCGAGGCGCACCCGGCTAGACCTGCGAGAAGTACCAACATCGTCACGGTAAGGCAGAGCGGTTTCATGGCACAACCCCTTGTGTTGAACGGCGCCCACGCCGTCGGATGCTATCTGTAATCCGTTCAGATGGCCGAAAAGTTCCGGCCACCCCGGTTGACCGGATGCCCGTTCATGGACCATGCTGTGCGACGCAGTAATGGAGATACTCGGATTCCGATGAGTGCGCTGACCGTTTTGATATTGATCCCCAATGCGGGCGACCGGCTGGAACGCTGTCTGAAGAGTGTCCAGTGGGCGGATGACGTCTTCTGCGTGGTCGACCCGAATACCTCCGATGGTTCGGACGAGGTCGCCCGCAAGTATACGGCCCACGTGGTGACGCACGAATACGTGAACAAGGCAGATCAATGCAATTGGGCCATCCCCCAGATCGAGACGGAATGGACCCTCGTCCTCGATGCGGATGAGTGGCTATCGCCGGAACTGACGGACCGTATCAAACGCGTTATCGCCGACACTTCAAGCGCCGACGGCTATCGCATCAAGCGCATGTCATATTTCTTCGGCAAATTGATCCACCATTGCGGCTGGGACCGCGACTACAACGTGCGGCTGTTTCGGACGAAGAAAGGCCGGTACCGCGTGCAGCGCGTTCACGCCACCATCGACATTGACGGATCGATGGGACAAATCGACGAGGTCATGTACCACGATGACAAGCGCAACTTCGAGGAGTATTTCCGGACTTTCCAGCGCTTCACCACGTGGTCGGCCCAGGACCTCTACGACAAGGGAAAACGCGCGAGCCTCATGGACCTGACGCTTCGGCCGGTGAGCCGTTTCATCAAAATGTTTGTCCTGCGCCGGGGCTTCCTGGACGGGTATCATGGCGCCGTGCTCTGCGGATTGGCGGCCTTTTCCGTGTTCACCAAATACGCCAAGCTCTGGAACATCGCCCGGCTCGCGGATGGCGGCAGCGAAAGGCCGCCCAAGTAAGTTCCGCGCAGTCCCGAAGTCTGTTATTCTACGCTGAGACCCCGGTTCGGGGTTCGGCGCTTCCACGAAAGGACCATCGATGAAGACCTTGTATTTCGACTGTTTCAGCGGCGCGGCGGGCGACATGATCGTCGGCGCGCTGCTTGATCTTGGTGTGGATTTCGATAAGCTAAAATCGGCGCTCGATTCGCTCGAAGTCTCCGGGTATTCCGTCCGGGCCGAGAAGGTGAAGAAGAAAGGCGTCATGGCGACGCAGTTCATCGTGGAGCTGGATCCCAGTGAGAAGCAGCCCCACCGTCACCTGCGCCACGTGTTGGAGATTATCGACAAGGGCAACCTGCCCGATCAGGTCAAGCAGGCCAGTGCCGAAACGTTCCATCGCATCGCCGAGGCCGAAGCGTCCGTGCACGGGACCACCATCGAACGAGTCCATTTCCACGAAGTCGGCGCAATCGATTCGATTGTGGACGTGGTGGGCGCGCATTTCTGCCTGCACGAACTCGGCTACACCCACATCGCCGCGTCGCCGCTACATGTCGGCGCCGGTACGGTTAAATGCGCCCATGGAATCATGCCCGTCCCCGCGCCCGCTACGGCACTGCTGTTAAAGGGCATCCCCTCGTACGGCGGCGAAGTTCAGCACGAGCTGGTCACCCCCACGGGCGCCGCGTTGATCGGTCAGATTGCGGCGTCCTTTGGCGCCATGCCGGTTATGCGCGTGGAGAAGATGGGATACGGCAGCGGTACCCGCGATCTCGAAGATCGGGCCAACGTACTGCGCGTCGTCATGGGCGAAAGCATTGCGGAGCGAACCGGAACGGAATCCATCACGGTGCTGGAAACGAATATCGACGACATGAATCCGGAGTTGCTCCCGGAACTGGTGGGCGAGCTGCTCGAAGCCGGCGCGCGCGACGCTTTTCTCACGCCGGTGCTCGCGAAAAAGGGGCGTCCCGCGCACATCGTAACCGTGCTCTGCGGTGACGCGCAGGTACAGGACATGATGGCTATCCTGTTTCGCAGCTCAACGACCCTCGGCGTGCGGATGCGTCGCGAAGAGCGCATCACCCTGAGCCGCGAATGGAAACGCGCGTCCACCGAGTGGGGAGACGTGCGCGTGAAGATCGGTCATTTCCAGGGACAGCGCACGGTCGCCGCTCCCGAGTTTGAAGACTGCCGCACCGTCGCGCGGGAAAAAGGCGTGGCCGCGGCTCAGGTATATCAGGCGGCGCTGGCGAAAGCCTTGTCCGGCGATCTGGCGGATTTGTAGAAGATCGGACTGATGGGACCGATCGGTCGGATCGGCCCGATCGCTGGGCGGTCACCTTTGCGTACGCCGTGCGATTGGGAGTAGGCTACGGCAACGGGTGTCAATCCAATCAGCTTTCCGCAAAGCAACTTGCGGTAGAGGGAGTCTCTTTCATCATGGCCGACCGTATTGCCGTATACCCCGGCAGTTTCGATCCCCCCACCTTCGGACACATCGATCTCATTCAACGCGCCGCAAAAATGTTCGATACGCTCATCGTCGCGGTCGCGCGCAATTCGGAGAAAGCGGGGCTCTTCACCGTCGAAGAACGCATCGAGATGTTGACCGATATTGTGAAGAAGTACTCCAACGTGGAGGTCACCTCATTCCGGGGCCTGACCGCCGAGTTTGCGCGCCAGCGCAACGCCATCGCGTTGGTGCGGGGGCTCCGGGTCGTCTCGGATTTCGAATACGAAATTACCATGGCCATTGCCAACCAGAAACTGAATCCCACCATCGACACCGTGTGCCTGATGCCCAGCGAGAGCTATCTCCTGCTCAGCTCCCGAATCGTCCGCGAGATCGCCCTCTTCGGAGGCAGTCTGAAGGACTTTGTGCCGAAAGATGTCGAGGAGCGGCTGCTGAAAAAGCTGAAGCGCAAGCCGGATCCCAGCTCATCGTAACGGCACCACCAGCTTTCCAATGTAACTCTATATATTTAAAGATCTTATTGCACTTACCCCCAACCCGCTCTCAGGTTTTCCATTGGTTTAAGTAATTACTTGACAAAATTAGTATTTATTGCTAAATTGCCCATGATGCCGAAAAAACACAACATCATGCGGATCAGATCATGGCGAATGCACCACATCTGGTAGGCGGCGGGGGCCACGCTTCGCTGCTTGGCACCGCTCTTGGCGGGTACCAGGTCCAGGCCCTGATTGGCCGCGGCGCCATGGGTACCGTCTACCTCGCTAAGGACACCGCCCTCAACCGTCCCGTCGCCTTGAAGGTTCTATTGGGTAGTCTTGCCCGCAACCCGGCCATGGTCCGGAGCTTCTACCGCGAAGCCCAGGCAGCCGCGCCCCTGCGCCACCCGGGAATCGTGCGCATCTTTTCCGCAGGCGTCGAGTCTGGAACGCCGTATATCGCCATGGAGTACGTGGCGGGCGAATCGCTCGACCGGTTTCTTCGCCGCAAGGGCACGGTATCCTGGCAGGCGGCGCTCCATGTCGGCGCGCAGTTGGCCGAGGCTTTAGACTGTGCGCACGCGGCAGGCGTCATTCACCGCGACGTCAAGCCGGCGAACATCTTGTTAGACCGTCAGGGCCGGGTTCGACTCGCGGATTTCGGCATCGCCCGGGTGGCGACGCTGGAGATTCAGGGCGGGCCCACGAGCGGTGTCATTGGAACGCCGACCTACATGTCGCCGGAGCAGTGCGAAGGCGCCGACGTAAGCTCTGCAACGGACTTGTATTCCCTGGGCGTCGTGCTGTTTCAGATGATGGCGGGTCATGCGCCTTTCCGGGCAGAGACGCCGCAGGCGCTGGTGAAGCAAATTCTGTCCGACGATGCGCCGCGATTGAACAAGCTCGACCCGGAGATTCCCGACGACGTGGCGCGGTTGGTGGCGCATCTGTTGCAGAAGGAACCGGGCGCAAGGCCGAAAAGCGCGGCGCAGGTCGCCAAAACCATCGAACGTATCCGCGCGGAAGAAGGGGGACGCTCGGTCGTGCCCGAGGCCCTGTCCGCTTTCGTTCGCGAGCAAGCCGTTGAATCCAACCTGCGGCTCATGACCCCCGTCCCCCAACATGCCAAGACCGGCAAAGGCCACGATTCATCGAAAAGCCCTTGGTACCAGCACCCATCCCTGCGGTGGACGGCAGTCGTTTCCGCGGCAGCGGTCCTCGTAATCGGCTTGGCATTGGGTGTGATGGGCCATGGCGGGCACGGCCATGCACCTGCACCAGCCTTGACCGCGTTGCGGTTCAGCGATGAAACGGATGGCGGCTTGCGGGCATCGGCGACCCTGGATGGATTCCAATTCACGCGGCTGCGTTGGGCGGGAGAATCCCTGCTGGTGGAAGCGGAAGGCCGCCCAGGATCGCTCTTGCATGGCGCGACGGGGCTGTTGTCTTTGGCACCCGGCGCAGAAGAAGGGTTCAGCGTATACGCGCCCCATGCGCCGCTCGCAGGACCGCCGGCGCAATGGCATCCCGTGTCCATGGCTTACGAAATCCACACTTCAACAAATGGACCTCTTTCCCATTCGCTTTTGATGTTTCGCACGACAGACGCGCCGGGCAATGCGCAAACGGAGTTGCTCGTCCAGGCTATCGAAGCGGCAGCGCCGCTGAACGGTCCCATCTACCGGGGCGCCATTGCCCGCGGCGCGAATTTCAGGGACAGGTCGTACAGCTCGCCGTCCGTGGCTCTCCACCCTGACGGGCGGCGTCTTTGTATCGCCCTCGAAGACGCCAAAGGCGGAACCTACCTTGCAGAGATCGAGGTTTCGCAGAATTCCGCGTCAGAGCCGGTCGAAACGCGCCTTACGACGTTGTGCCACGCGATCGTGCCGGGAAGCATTCAATACACGCCCGAAGGTGACCGTATCGTGTACATGCGCGAAAACAAAGACCAGAGCCGGGAGCTGTGGATCGTTCCGCGAGAACCATCGTCTTCCGGAATCCTGCTTTCCGTGGGGCATCTGGACACGGATGTTGCGCTGAGCCCGGATGGCGAGTTGGCGGTTGCCGCGGTCCACGGTCCAGAAGGCGGTGAAGCCGAACTCCGTGTCATCCATACACTCAGCGGATCGGTTGTCGCCAGGCCCGGTCATGGCCTCGTAGGAGTCGAGGCATGGCTGCCATCCGGCGAAGGTTTTGTCGTGACCATGGGTGATCCGGCACAGGCGTACGTGATGCGTCGCGCGGGCGACGCATTCGACGCGGAGCCCCTCACCACTTTGGATAACGGGATTCTTGGGAGCGCCGCCGTATCACGGGATGGACGCTGGATCGCTGTGATCGCGAATCGCCGTTCTGAGCAGTCCGTTGTGTTCATCCCCCAGCCCGGAACTCGCACTCGCATGGCGAGCGCTACGGGCCATGCCGAAACGGTGAACCCATGATCGACGAGGAACTGCACCATGTATGACTGCGGAGGCCCTGCGCCCGCGCGGCACGTTCTGGGCAATTACGAAATCTTCGAAGAAGTCGGCCGCGGCGGCATGGGCATCGTCTACCGCGCACTCGACCTCTCGTTGGATCGCATCGTCGCAGTCAAAGTATTGCGCGACGACCTCCGTTCCCAGCCGCAGATCGTGACCCGGTTCAGCCGGGAAGCCAAGGCCGCGGCCTGCCTCGATCATCCCAACATTGTGCAGATTTACGCCGTCGGCAACGCAGACGGTACGCCCTATATCGCAATGGAGTTCATCGACGCGATTCCTCTGAGCACGCTCATGCAACGGGAGTCCGCATTGCCCTGCGATCGGGCCCTCGATATCGCCGCGCAATTGGCGTACGAGCGGGCCTGCGCGCACGAATCCCACGTCATCCAC
>JAHDWY010000848.1 GCA_023384315.1 Candidatus Hydrogenedentota bacterium
GTCGGCGATAAGCCCCACCGCGATATCGTGGGCGCCCACGGTGTGGGCATGACCGGCGTTCTGGTGGACAGCACCTATCACGACCGGATTCAGGATGGTCCCGAGTTTGAACCGGACCTGAAGATTCCGGACATCTCCGCCCTCCCGAACGTCCTGCGCGACCTTGCGGTCTCCGTCAGGTAGCTGGAGGGTCCGGGTTCGCGCGCGGAAGCCGAACCTGGAAACACGCGCCGCCGACCGCTTCTGAGTCGAACTTCACCGTTCCCTCATGAGCCGCGATGATGCGGTGGGCGATGGTCAGCCCAAGCCCGGTTCCCCCTTCCTTCTTGGTGAAGAATGGCCGGAAGACATCCTCGCCGGGCATGAGCGAGATGCCGGGTCCGTTGTCCTCGATTTCGAACACGACCTCCGAATCTTCCACCGCGACGCGAATGGAGACTCTACCACCCGGAGGGACCGCCTCGATGGCGTTGTTGGCGATATTCGAGAGCGCCTGTGCCACGCGGTACAGATCGGCATGGATGCGAATGTTCGCGGGCGACTGGCCTTCCAGGGTTACGCCCTTCTGCTCGGCACGGCGAATACACAACTGCACCGTGCGATCGACGATCGCGTCCGCCGTACATTTCCCTCGCTGCAACTCGAAGGGGCGGGCAAACCCCAGAAACTGGGAAATGAGCCGTTCGAGGTCGGCAGTTTCGCGAAGGATGGTTTGCGCGGCATTCATTCGCTCGTCTTCCGGTTCGAGTTTGCGGATGAGCAATTCGGCCATGCCGCTGATGATGCTGACGGGATTCCGCAACTCGTGGACCACGCCGGCCGTCAACTCGCCCAACGCAGCCAGTTGCCGGTTGAGTTCCGCCGAGCGTTCGAGGCGCACGCGTTCGGTCATGTCGGTGAACAGCACGATGATCCCGTTGAGCGCCTCCTCTTCCGTGTGGACAGAGGCGCTCAGGCCGATCTGTTTCACGGTGCCATTGGGCAAGGCCAGGGTGATTTCATGCCGGGACAAGGGCTGGCCGGATTGCGTGACTTCGAGCAGGACTGAAGCCAAGGGGCCGGCATTCGGAACGTCCGTGATAGCGGTTCCCGGCGCGAGGACGGAGGAATCGACATCCAGATAGGCCGCCGCCGCCGGATTGGCCATGATGATCCGGCCTTTCGGGTCCAGCGCGATGACCCCGCTGCCCAGGCTGTTGACGATTTGTTCATACAAGTCGAGCATGGTTCACCTTCGCTACGATGGTCCTGACCGGTCGCGGCCGCGTCAGTGTGTCAGATTCGGCTTCGGATTTCACGCGCGAGGGCGGCAAACTCGTCGAGCGTCAGGGTCTGGGGCCGCCGGCCGGGATCGATTCCGGTGGCGTCGAAGGCATCCAACACGGCCTCTTTGGGCGCCCCGAAGGCACCCGCCCGGGTGAGCGAGTTGCGCAGTGTCTTCCGGCGCTGGGAAAAGGCGGAGCGTATGATCCGCATGAGGAACTTGGGCGGCACGTCCGGGTAGAGCGGCTCTTGGCGGCATCGCATGCGGACGATGCAACTGTCCACGCGGGGCTGCGGCCGAAAACAAGTCCGTGGCACTTTGTGGACGATGTCGACTTCCGAATACAGCGCCGCCGCCAAGGCCAGCACGCCGTAGTCGTGGCCTCCAACCGGGTCCACCATGCGCAGGGCGACCTCCTCCTGCGTCATGACGACCAGCCGGTCGAAGTGCAGTGAGGATTCCCAGAAATGAAAGAGGACGGGCGTCGTGATGTAGTAGGGGAGGTTGGAGACCATCTTGAGGGTCTTGGGTTCCGGCAGGTATTCCGCGACCAGCTTTTCCACGTCGTGGTTCAGCACGTCGCCGCGGAATAGCTTTACCTTATCGTTCGCGCCGAACTGATCCTCGAGGCAGGGCATG
>JAHDWY010000034.1:0-8412 GCA_023384315.1 Candidatus Hydrogenedentota bacterium
AGCTTCTTCCGCTGGATAGTCCGAGTTGCTCGTTTTCAACAGAACGCGGGGGGGAAGCGGATCGCTGCCCAGGTCTTCCGCGCGGATCGTCTCCCGATTGGGCAAATCGATTACGAGGGCATCACCGAAGAACACGCCCGTGTCCACTTGGTGGAGCCGGTCGCCGCCGTCTTCAAAGTGCCAGGGCGCATCCACGTGGGTGCCGGAATGGGTGCTCAAAGTCAGGGTGGAAACGTTACACCCGGAGCCTTCGGCAATTCGTGAAGCCGGCCGAAGCGAAAACTCGGTATCCCCCGGCCACACGGTCATACCTTTACGCATGGGAATGCTCACGTCTATCCACTTTACATCCATCCGGAATCCCCGATTACGACTGTCAAAGCCCACCGGTGTCGGGAGTAGATTCGACCGCATCGCAGCAAAATGGCGGTCCCATTATACACCCCGATCCCTCCGGTGCGATATGGGGCTCTGCCTTATGGCCGTCGGTTGTCTAAATCCCGTCGTGGAACCGAAACCTCCCCCCGTTCCATTTTCTCTTCAACTATCTCACATTTCATGGTTTATCGCAACCCGCAAATTCCGGCTTTCGCTGTCCAACCCGGCAGGGTGGCACGGCTGGAAGTCTCGAGCGTGGTTGATGTTTAGGGCGGAGGATCCTTTTCGATCTGCTCAACTTTGTGGGCGAGGAGCGCGACTTCCTGGGTCAGTTCGCGATTGCGTTCCGCCAATCGGGAAATGACGATGGTGAAACACAGTACCAGCGCCAAGGTGAACGCGAAGTACATGGCAAAGAGCACGGTCAGGTACTGGAAATTGAAGAGGTGGGCGAGCCAGGTGATGATACTGGGAAACGCGCCTACCAAGAGGCTGAGCCCCGCGGTGGCAAGCCACAGGAGCGCGTAACGCTCTTTCAGATACCCGCGGCGCACCAGTTCGAGGACCACGGCCAAGAGCAGAACGCTGAGCCCCAGGATGCCGAGCCGGTGTGCCGTTTGAATTCCTGTTTGCGTATAGCCATCCATGCTCAGGGTTCTCCCGAGGTCGTGCGTTTTGTGGTCCGGAACAGATCGACAAAGATGGCAAGTCCGACTTTGACCATATAGTACGCGGCATGGGGAGGTTTGATGGAGGTGACGCCGCCTTTCCGGGGATGCATAGTGACCGGGATCTCCACGGCGCGCAGCCCGCACATGTGCAGGATAACCAGCGCCTCGGCCTCCGGGTAGTCGTCCGGGTACCGGTCCGCGAATACCTCCAATGCCCGGCGATTCATCGCGCGGAACCCGCTGGTTGTGTCGGTAATGCCACCGCCGATCAGCGCGTCGACGAGACGGGATAGTATGGATTTACCGATCCTGCGGCTGAGCGACGGCGTGTAGCCGCTGTCGGCCACGTAGCGGGATCCAATGACGACGTCCGCGTCGTTGCGGGAAAGCCGCTCCACGAGCGAGGGGATCTGCTCGACGGGGTGCTGTCCATCGGCGTCGCATTGGATCGCGATGTCGTAGCCTTGGCGAATGGCGTATTTGAATCCAGTCTGCATGGCCCCGCCGATGCCGAGATTGTAGGGGAGCCGAACGAGCGCAGCATGGCCGGTGGCGCGCACCCGCTCCGCCGTCCGGTCGTGTGACCCGTCGTCAATCACCAGCACATTGTACTCCGGTGAGTGGGATCTCAACGCCGCGATAACGTCGCCGATGGTCTCCTCCTCGTTGTACGCGGGGATGATGACGAGTACGCGCGGCATCACGCAGTTCTCTTTCGCAGCACCAGGAAGACCCATATGCCGCGCAGCATTCCGACAGCCCGGGCCACGTCACGCGCCAGCATGACGGGCAGGAACACTAGCATCATTGGATTTCCGGTGCGGCGCATCATTCGCCATGGCACTTGAAGTCGCGCGGCTATGAGCAGCGCGGAAAGCGCGGCAAGAGTCAAAATCGCTGCCGGGTGCAACGCAGTGGCGAGCGTGGCGAAGAAGGCAGCAATGACAAGGCAAATAAGCATGGGCGCCGCAAGGTCGGCGATTCCGGCGTACCGGTCGCCAGACGCGCGCTGGGGATGCTTGGCGTACAGTTTCATTCGCCAAAATCCATGGCGCATCTGGCACCGAAGGTACACGCCGAGTCGAGACGGGTGATGGTGGCGCACGACCGCATCGTGGACGAATCGAAGCCGGCCGCCCGCGTCGACGAGGCGATAGGCGAGATCGTTGTCCTCGCCGGACGCGGCGGTGAAGGCTTCGTCAAAACCGCCCACACGGTTGAACGCATTTCTCTCGTAGGCCACATTGAAGGAACCCAGAAAATCGACCTCCTCGCCGAGCGCCGCGTGACGCACCATTATCTCCTCGTGTATCCAGCGTGCCAGGAGCGAATCAGGATTGGCGATCCCGTACGTTCCACCCGTGGCCGCGACGCGGTCGTCAAACCCGGAAACGAGCCGCTCCACCCAGTCTGCCTGCGGAACGCAGTCGGAGTCCGTGTAAACGAGAAGCGCTCCCTGCGCGACGCATGCGCCCGCGTTGCGCGCGGCGGCCGGACCCCGTTGCTCCTGATGCACGAATCTTACTGGAAACGATTCGGCGATACGAGCCGTATCGTCTGTCGAGCCGTCGTCTACCACGATAACTTCGACCGGTGCGTCCGTTTGCTGCAAGCAGCCTTTCAGACACGCTTCGAGCGTCCGGGCCGCGTTGTGGGCCGGAACGATCACGGACACGAGTGGATTCGCGTTCGAACTCATCGGGCGCGCTTCATTGGTTCGCGCCGCGCGACGGAGTCCACAACGTCGCGCACGGCCGCAATCAACGGCTGTCGGGCGGGGGAGTAGCCGGTATGAGCGGGCGGCGGATCGGCGCAAGCGGACTCCAGGTTTGAGGTGTCCAGCACCATGCGCCCCCAGCCGCGGCGCTCCACGGCGCGCGCGAGATCGAGTTGATGATCGTTCATATGCTCGTTGAAACGTTTCATCCGCGGCACCACGATCAGGGGGCGCGCCATATCGAGCGCGTCGGTGACGCACCCGATTCCCGCGTGGCACACGACAAGGCGCGCCTCCCGCTGAACGGCGAGAACCTCGTCCCGGGGCCGGAAATCGAAATGGTCGCAATGCACAGGGATCGTCTGCCCCATGCCGGTTTGAATGACGATCTTCTCGCCCGTCTTGGCCGCAACGGCGTCCATCGCGAGAATGAGCCGGGGGAAGTCGAGGAACATCGTGCCAACCGTTACGTAGATCATGGGCGCGCCTCTTCCGGGGCGGTCTCGTCGATCAGGCTCCCCGCGTAGAGCGCTCGCGGTCCGTACACTTCACGCAGTTCCGGCCATTGGACATAAAACCGCTCCGCCAGCCAATACATCACCCGGCCCGTCACTGAGGGTTCGGTCACTTGCGCGCCACATTCGATATAGATCGATGGAATGCGGAGAACTTTCGCGACCAGCACGACCGGAATGGCAATCTCGGCGCCGGTCGAAATCACGAGGTCAGGCCGTTCTTTTCGGAAGATGCGCGTGACGCGCACGAGATTCTTCAAAAACTCCACCGGGTTTCTGGCCATGTTCGGGACGAGATACGCATGCGGCAAGCGGCGTGTCGTGTCCGCGTCGTAGCAGAAGTAAAAGGTGTTGTGCCCCGCATAGCTCTCCGCCAACTGGAGCATTTCCGTGAGGTGACCTCCATGGGAGCAGGTGAGGCAGATCGTGATGTTTCTATGTTCGCTCCGTTCCATCACGTCTACTGCGGGGCTGACGACGCTTCGCCGTGCTCTTGACGATGTCGAACTCGGGCCGCCGGTGGAATCGGGGTGACCAGGCCCTGCACGATGCCCCATGAATACGGCCAGATGACCACCCACCGCGCAATCCACCGCGGCAGCGCCGTCGACAGGCTGCGAAAGCGTATTGCCAAGAAAACAAACGTGATCAGCAAGGGCGTCAGCGCCACGCATACTCCCGGAACGGGCGCGACGATGGCCAGGAGAATTCCCGCCGGCAGCAATCCTGCCAAGACGGGGATCGCGAGCGTGTAGTACCAGAGACTGTCCCGCCATCCCGCCGCGCGCATCATGACGACGATATCCTTGCCCATCATCACGGCTTTGCGCATGAGCCCGCGAAACTTGGTCTCGTAGCGATGGCGTACGGCAGCCCGTTCGTCGAACCAGATTCGATGGCCCGCTTTCCGAAGGGCCGTCGCGATGTAGACATCCTCGGCGGCGCTATGCCGCGGGAGTTTGAGCCATCCGCCCACGTCGCGAAGCGCCTGGGTGCGGAAGTAGCTGTTGCCACCGATGATGCCTTCGCACTCCCCGGTCGACTCGGTTTCCACAATGAACCACATGTGGTGCAGCCATGCGGTGAAATTGCGGGCCTCCGCGGGAGGGTGACGTCCAGTGCCCGCGGCGATCTCAGATCGGGAGTCGAGGACCTCCTTCACGCTCTCGACCCATCCCGGGACCAGCTCGCAGTCCGCGTCCGTAAACGCCAGATAGTCCGTCGTACAGGCATCGAGCACGGCGTTTCTCGCCTCGTAAAGGCCGGTGGCATTGCTGGCGATGACCCGTGCCCCGTATTCCGTTGCGACCTCCGCAGTGGGGTCGGCGAGATCGTCCACGGCCACCAGCACTTCGTCCGGCGCCACGGTCTGCCGCGAAATACTGGCGAGGCAATCTCCGATAATGTGTTGCGCATTTCGCGCGCAGATTGCCAGCGTCAGTGATGCCATGCCGTTTCCGACCCCCTGTTGCGCCTACACGTTCCGATTCCACCGAGATGGTATTGGACCTCCTCGCAAATGGCAAGGTCTTTGTCGCTCATTCGCGGATTGGCGAAGCTATGACATTGATCTATCCGAAGATACGCCGGTTTTTGACAACAATTGACCGCATCCATAGAATGCCTCCGATTGGAGAATGCATTGAGCAAGGTCACGTTTACGGCAATCGGTGGGGGCGCGGAAATCGGCGCCAACTCCTATCTCATCACCGCGGAAGACCACGACGTCCTCTTGGATTGCGGGATTCACCCCAAGAAAGAAGGCGTCGAAGCGTTGCCGCAACTGGATTTGTTGAAGCGGTCACCCGAAGCCGTGATCGTGTCTCACGCCCATATCGATCATTGCGGCGCGGTGCCGTATCTCATGCGCGATCACCGGACCACCGAGTGTTACGCCACGCAGCCGACCGTGCGAATCATGGATCGCATGCTCCACAACAGCGTATCCGTCATGGGCACGCTTGCCGTGGAACGCGGCATCCGGGAATACCCTTTGTACAGTCATAGTGACGTGGAGTACGTCATCCGCCGCAGTTACGGTCTGGCCTTGGAGTTCGCTCTAACCTGGGACAGTCCCTTCCGAGCGAGCTTTCACCCCTCGGGCCATGTTTTGGGAAGCGCGAGCGTGCTGCTTCGGGCGCCGGGTCACACGATCTTCTACTCCGGCGACGTGTGCCTGACCCACCAGGAATTGATGGCCGGTCTGCGGTTGATCGATCCCTCCGAAGACGTGACTACACTGATCATCGAAAGCACCCGCGGCACCCATGAGGAAGGCCATGCCATCACCTTCGAGGGCGAGACGGAACGGTTTGCGCAGGAGGTATCGAAGGTTCTCGAGCAGGGCGGCGTTGTGCTGGTGCCGTCCTTTGCCCTGGGCCGCACCCAGGAGTTGCTGAACGTGATCGCGCGCCTTCAGGAGTCAGGCTACATCCCCTCCGTGCCGGTATATGCATCCGGCTTGGGCCGCGCAGTGTATGAGATCTACGACAAGTACTCTGACTACCTGCGCCCCGATTCGACGTTGCGGCCCCTGTTCGAGTTCAACCGGATCGGCGACGTGTGGGACCCGGAGGTTCGTCACGATCTCTTGAAGAAACCCGGGGTCATTGTGGCCACGTCGGGCATGATGGTGGAGAACACGCCTTCTTCGATGATCGCCTCGGAACTGGTGAAGTACAAGAAACACGGGATATTCTTCGTAGGCTATCTGGACCCGGACACGTTGGGATACAAGTTGCTCCACGCCAAGACGGGGGATCAGATGCCTTTCGAACTGAACGGACACCCGGTGACGATCAAGCTGGAGAACCGCCAGAGTTTCAATTTCAGCGCGCATGCGCCGCGCGAAGATTTGTGCAAGCTGATCGACCACATCGCGCCGAAAAATGTGGTGTTTGTACACGGCGACCCCGAGGCCACCGCCTGGATGGCGGAGAATACGAACGCCCGCTACCGCAAGTTCATCCCGAGTACCGGCGATCCCATCGACCTGGAACCGTAAGCATGGCCCGTCGCCGTAATCCTGTCGTCGTGTGGATCGCAACGGCCGCCTCCATCGGGTTCGGACGGATCGCATCGTATCTTCCGCTGCCCGTGGCCAGAGCTGTCGGCCGGGCTGCCGGACGCGTCGCTTATTGGCTGGTGCCACGCGTTCGCAAGGTCGCGCTTGCCAACCTCGATCATGCGTACGGTGACTCATTGACGCATGCGGAGAAGCTCCGGATTGCTCGCGGCGCCGCGGAGAACGTGGGCATCGTGGCGGCGGAATTCTCCCGAATCCCTTTGCTCGACAGCGAAACCATACGCGATTGCGTTCAATTCACGGGTCTGGAGCACTTTGAGAAAGGCCGGGGAGCCTTTCTCATCAGTGCGCATCTCGCCAACTGGGAATGGATGGCCCCGGCACTAACGGCAACGGGGCTTCGATTGGCCGAGGTAGTCCGGCCTCTGGACGATCCGAGGTTGAATCGTTATGTTGATGCTACTCGAACCGCGCAAGGTGTGCGTACCATCGGGAAAGAGCGTTCCGGCGCCGAAATTATGCGCCTTTTGAAGGATGGGTGGATTGTGGGGGTCCTGGTCGACCAAAGCCCGCGCGAGGCGGCCGTCCCCGTCAGGTTCTTCGGCCAGGCCTGCTGGGCAACCGTTGCTCCGGCCATGGTGGCCACGCGGGCGAAGGTGCCGATCCACGTCGTCACGATGGCGCGCGAGACTTCGGGCCGCTACACGATGTCCATTTCGCCGCCCGTTGCGCTAAGCCGGACCGGAAACCTGCGGCAGGATTTGGTAGGGATGACCCAGCGCTGTCAGGATCTCATCGAGGCTGAGATTCGTAAGTACCCGGAACAGTGGCTTTGGCTGCACCGGCGGTGGAAGGAACGGCCCCGGCTGGAGGCCGACTGGCAGGCGCGAAAGGCAAAAGACACGGAGCGCTAAACCGGGTCTCCTGGTTTCCATTCAAAGATCTTCTCGGGATGTTGGATGTAGTCGTTCATGATATCCACGAACCCGAAGATGTCGCCCCCATCCATGGCCCGGTGATCAAAGGTTACGGCGACCGTGACGATCTTCCGCGGAACGACTGCGCCATTCACGACCCGCGGCAAGTCGCGTGTGAGACCGATTCCCCACATGAACGTACTGGGCGGCGGAATGACCGTGACCGTCTGCCATCCGTCGACCGACATACCGATATTGGCCACCGTGCACGTGGAACCCACGACGTCCTTGGCCTGGAGCTTCTCCTCTTCCGGCACGTTCTTCACATTATCGGCCATGGGTTCCGGCCATAAGCATGACTTGGCCCAGAGCCAGCCGGCGGTGAATCCGGAGAAATCGAGTTCTCGAATCGCATAGCTCAAGTATTCCCACGCGCAACGCCGGTACAGCTCGTTCATATCCGTGCGCCGGGACTTGCGGGTAAGGACTCGCATTTCGTTGGCGACATCGACCAGCGTTTTCTGGTGCGGGTTGCGAATGATGGGCGCCATGACCCCCTGATTGGTGTGGACCGTGAAAGAGGGGCAAATGTCTTCGCATTCGTAGAGGTACCCGCCGTTGCGCAGCGGGGTCCATTCCATGAACGAATTCATGACCGGCATGTGGTAGAGCACGTGCCCGATCGTCTTCAGATAGAAGGCCGAGAAATTCTTGTGGACGGCCATGGTCGTGAGTTCGTCTGCCGTATGCTTCTTGCCGGAGGCCTTCATCTCGTCAACGACGCGCTTGCCGTACTCGTAAAGGGGGGTCACATCGAATTCTACATTGCCCGCCGCATGCGGGATCTTGCGCGCGGAGATGGACAGAATGAACGCCACGCTTTGCCGCTGGAACGAAAGCTTGCGGACGTTGCGCATGCGGATATTCTTGCGCGCGTATGAGATCGTGAAATTGCGGAACATGGCTGCTTACAAATCCGACCGTTGCCTATCGACCCGGCGATACCCCCAAGTCTGCCCGTAGATCGCGGCACGAATCACCCAAGAAAATCTCCGCAATCTGCGGATTGGACTGAGGGTAACGCGTTTGGGTTTCAGACAGGCTCGATCGCTGATGGATGCTAAGTCATATTCTATCAATATCTTGTGGGTCTGCGGCGCGTTGAGATGATTCATGCTTTCACCCGGTC
>JAHDWY010000034.1:8422-14932 GCA_023384315.1 Candidatus Hydrogenedentota bacterium
TTCTCGACCCGACCGCGCGGACTGATAAATGGCCTTGACGATCCGGACGCTCTCCGCCGCACTTTCGATCGTGATTAGCGGTTCCACGTCCTTTCGGATTGCCTTGATAAGATCTTCGATGAGTACAGTATGGCCGTCTGAGGACAAGGCCAATGCGTTCACGCCGGCTGTGTTCTTCTCTTCCTGGCCGCCGAACTGCTTCATCATTCGCTCGCGTTCTTTTGGAGTTCCCATCTCGTAGAACTCGAGTTTCTCCGCTTTTCTGGAGAAGGATCCCTTGGTCCCGTAGATGTGCGTGTGCATGGCCTGGTCCGGAATCGCGCAGGTTGTGGTCAGCAGCGTCCCCAAGGCGCCGCTCTTGAACTTGAGAATCGCGACTGCCTGGTCCTCGGCCTCGATTCGGTGATTGAACACGCCGTAGTAGCCGCACACGCTTTCGACCGGCCCGACAAGCCAGTAAAGCAGGTCCACAGAATGGATGCCCTGGTTCGAGAGGCTTCCGCCACCGTCCATCTTCCAGGTGCCGCGCCACCGTCCATGTGGACCCTGGTAGTATTCATTGAGGCGGAGCCACGGCAACCGGACATGAGCCCCGATAACGCGCCCCATTTTGCCCGTCTGGATCGCCTTGCGAATCGCGATATTGCAGGGATCGACCCGGTACTGATACACGCACCCGCATTTGACGCCCGCTTTCGCGACCTCCGTCTGCAGCTTGCCGATCCGCGAGAGCGATACGTCGACCGGTTTCTCCATGAGAAGGTGCTTGCCCTTCCGGGCCGCCTGAACGCCGAAAGTCGTGTGGGTCGCGCTTTCCGTGGCAATGCAGATCGCGTCGATGTGGTCGGCCTTGAGCATATCGGGCCACTTCGCGAAACCTTCGACTCCGAATTCTTTCACCCCAGCGGAAAGACGCTTTGGATCGTGGTCGCAGACGGCAACCAATTCGGCACCCTGTGCGGCGAGAATGGCCCGGCAGTGGTGCATGCCCATGCCAAGGCCCAGCACCGCAAAATTCACAGGTTTAGGCATCAGGAATTCCTCTACCCCCATCCGTGCCCGGTCCGGGTCCGCTCCGCGTAAGCACAGTAGTTTTCGTAGGATAGGGGAAAGTCGACGGTTGTTCAAGTTATGTCGTGGGCCGATTTCCGCGCGCCCGATTTAATTCGGACCACGGAGTCCGGTACCATCCCGGGATCTATGAGTACTGCCCGTTTACACCCCAAAGCCACCGTAGCCTTCCTATTGACAGGCCTTTACAGCGCCGCGGAAGCGTTGTGCTCCATTTTCGTGACCGTTTATCTGTGGATTAACAGCCACGATCTGAACCTCATTTGCCGGTACTACATCGCGTTATTCGTGGTGACGCCCATCTTCTTCGTATTGGCGGGGTGGTACTCCCAGGTACGGGATCGGCTTCACGTCTACCGGCTGGGCCTCATCCTGCACGCGGTCTACTATGGCGCGCTGCTTCTCCTTCGGGAGCGTGCGCCGGACTACGCCGTGGCCCTCGGCGCGTTGCTGGGTGTCACCTGGGGCGCCTACTGGGGCGGCGCAAACACGATCAACTATGACGTGACAACCCATGGGAAGCGAGAACTCTTCTACGGACTACTGGGCGCCGTCACCAATCTGGCGCGGCTCGCCGCACCACCTCTCGGCGGGCTCATCATTCAGTTGTCGGACGATCGGCTGCAAGGGTACCACCGGCTGTTCGCGGCAGTGCTCGCGCTCTACATACTGGCCTTTGCGCTCAGCTATCGCTTGCCGGAAGACAAGGAGCGGCGTCCGTTCCGAATTCGGCGCGCACTGTTTCCCGGACGCGATCAGGTGGACTGGCGGTACGTCATGCTGGCGTCTGCATCATTGGCTGGATCGTTTCACATATTCAGCATCCTGCTGGGCTTGTTGATGTATCTGGAGACCAACGACGAGGTCAGCGTTGGCGGATTCGCCTCGTACCAAGCGCTCGTGGCCATTGCGGTGTCCACATTGCTTGGGCGATACATGCGTCCCGCGACGCGTGGCCGCTATATGATGATCGCCTCGGTGCTACTCTTCGCGGGAGGATTTCTGTTCTTTACGGAGATTACCGCAATGACTCTCATTGCGTTCGGATTGATCCGCTCCGCATCCATGTCCATGTTTGGCATCGGCCATTTCAGCCTGCGCATGGAGATTATCGCCAACAGCGCCGAGGACCCCAGCCAGCGCATCGAGTACCTGTGCGCCTGGGAAATTCCCCTTGCCATCGGGCGCGTCGTCATGATGCTCTGTCTGATGATGCTGTCCACCTACTTCGCGGAGAACGGCCTGGGCATTCGTGCCGCGCTGTTCTTGCTGTGTACTCTGAGACTCGTGACTTACGGCCTACTTGCCCATACCTCGCCGCTCAAGGGCCCGGAAGCGCAACCCGCGCTTTGACTGTCCGCGTGAGAGGCGGTATTCTTTGCCGATGACTCGTGTAGCTGGTTTAACCTCTTATCTCCGTGTTTCAATCGTGGAGTGCGGCCTCCCCTTGCGGGACCGCGCGTAACTGCTCGTGTCAACCCTCATTCCAGAACAGCGCATTCCCCCGGTACGCGGTATCGTTACCACGCACAATCAGTGGGGCAGGCCTTTTGGTCTCATCGATCTCAAGCGCTGGCTCAGGTTAAATCGAATCGTCTTCAATGCGGAGAAGGTCGATATTCTGGCAGATGCGCGCACCTCTCAGCACATGCCTGCGCTTTTGGAATACGCCTCGGAACTGGGTATGCGATTAAGCCTGCGCGTTGCCTGCAATGAGCCGGTACCGGACATCTCGGCGTGGAAAGAACGTGGGTTGCTCGATGTCTTTGTCACCGCGCCGGTTCGTGGTTCCACCCAACTCGAACCATGGTTGAATGCGTGCCGCCATGCGGGAATGCCGTGTCGCGTGGAAGTGACTGGGCCTGCGGGAGGCGATTCCGATCCCGTAGTGCTTGCGAAAACGCTGACGGTGGAGCCCGTGACGGCGATGAACGTCATGGCTTTCGATCCGTTCGTCAAAACGGATCGCGCCAGCAACGGCGAACAGACGGCCGTAACCGTGGGAGCCATGGCTGCGCTCGCAAGAGCGATTTCGGCCGAGGGTACGGAGGTCAATCTTGTCCATCTGCCGTTTTGCGTGGTGGAGGAAGATCTGAGGCCTCACGTCGTCAATAGCCGCCAGTTTTGGTTGGACCATCAGCAGTACAACAAGGGGTCCTACGATCTCGCGGTGTCGTTATACCGAAACATTCCGGCCGCGGTGGGCAAGATACTGCTGATTCTGCTTGCCCGTTCCACCTTTCAACGGACCTTCGTCGACGCGGTGCTGCTGCGTCTGCTGTTGCACTCCCGGCTGATTTAAGGGTTGTCCGTGGCGTTGCACAAGCTCACTGGACATTTGAGAAACCGGCTGGGCAAACCGCGCGAAACTGCGCCGACTTTGGAAGCGCACGCGCAGGACGTCGAGAAACTCCGCGAACGCGAGCGGCGAATGCTGGGCCCGATTTGCGCAGAATGCTCCTTGCGCCGCATCTGCGATCGTATTCTCCCGGACGTGCGCCGCGTATTGCCTGACATGGCGATCGAGGCGGTGCCGGGCGAACTGGTCGTGTCTCCGATGCACTTTGCCCTCGCGCAGCCCAAGCATTTCGATATCATCGACGCCGAACGAATGGCCGTGAGCGAAGGCGCGGCCGAACTCGTCAAAGAAGCGAACGCGTTGGTTGAGAACCGTGCGCCGGACCGCCAGATAATGCCCTACGAATATACGGTCGAGGGCGCGCCGTGGGAGCATCTGGAGGGCGGCGTTCGCTGGCATTCCATTAGCAACACCGAGAAGCTCAGTTCGCCCCTCGGATTTGTCGAACCGCCTTTCACCATCTCCATCACCTTTGGCGGAGGTATTGCCGAATACATCGGGGTGAGTTTCGGACGCCACTGCAAATTGCTGTGTCCCATGGAAGGGTATCGGCACATTCTCGTTCTGCACGTCGATCGCGACGGGCACTATGTACTCTTGCGCGACGGCAAGCAGGTCCGGCCCGTGGAGTTCGAGGGGATGTTCTACGTCCCGTTGCGACTGGGAGGGCGTCTAGAGCCGCGCATTTCCATCTGGAATATCGACGCTCAGATCGTCACGCAATTCGTCAAGATTTGGGACGTAGAAAGCGTCGATGCGACCGCGCCACCGGAGGTCAAGTACTCGATCATTGTCGTGAACTCTCGATATGCACGCCGGCTCCAAGCCATGCTGCGCAGTATTGCGCACCAGGAAGGGATCGACATTCGGAAGATCGAGGTTATCATCGCCTACATTCCGGGACTGGACGCGACGGATGATCTCATCGACAGCATGAATCTGACCTATCCGGAACTGCGTATCCTCCGGTCGCCGTTTCCCGCTCAGAACGCCAACTCCAAGGGGTTCATGATCAACGAGTCCGCCCAGATGGCGTCGGGCGAGTGGATCGTTTTGATGGACGCGGATATCGTGATCGCGCCGGACATGTTCGCGCGTATTGAAGCGGTGGCCGGAGAGAACGATTTTATCGCGGCGGACGGGCGTCTGATGCTCAGCAAAGAAACCACGGCAAAGGTTCTCATGGGCGAAACTCAACCCTGGCGCCAATGGCAGGAACTCGTCAACAGCGCGTCCGAATACCGTTACCGCGAAGCGAAGGGCGTGCCTGTCGGATTCTTCCAGTGCTTCAAGCGCGAATTCATGGACAAAGTGAAATACGCCGAGTTGGATCACTTCGAAGGCGCGGATATGTGGTTTGGCATGGCGTTGCAGGATACTTATGGGAAGGAAACCCGGCTGAGCGGGTCGCCCGTCCTCCATCTGGATCACGGCGGCAGCCAGTGGTATGGAACGACGAAGCACTTTTGAGCGGGGACACCGGAATTGTGACAGCGGCAACACGAGCGCGGCCATTGACACCCGTGCGCGGGCTGATCCTCGCGCAGAACATCAAGGGCAAGCCTGTTTCGACGGTCGACCTGCAACGGTGGATTCGGCTGAACCGCGTCGTCTATAAGACCGAGAAGATCGACGTGCTCTTCCAAGGCTGCGATCTGATCCGCTTTGAAGCGTTGGCCGGCATCGCGCGCGAACTCGACGTCGCGCTGAGCCTCCGCACGGATTGCGCCGGTCCGCCACCCTCCGTGGAGTCGCTCAAACGTGTTGCTTTGTGGGATCTGTTTCTTTGTCCGGCCAAACCGGATGCACCGCATTTCAAGTCGTGGCTACAGGTGGCGCAGGAGGCCGTGGTGCCGGTGCGTGTGCAGTTCTGCGGGCCTTTTGAGCATGACCTGAATGTGGAAGCGCTCGCGGACATGCTCGTGGAACGCGGCGTCGTATCGGTCAATATTGCGGGGCGCGATCCTTTCACGACCAACGCGCCCGCCCGCAACGCGCGTCATACCGAGTCGACTATCGATCGAATCAACGCGCTGGCCGCGTTCTGTCATGCCCGGGGATTGGAAACGAGCCTCCTGTGGCTTCCGTTCTGCGAAATTAGCGAGCCTAATCGGACTCTCGCGCTTAACAAGAGACAGTTTTTCCGCGATCACCAACAGTACCAACGCGATTCGTACACCTTGGCCGAGAAGTTGTGCGCGCGGCATCCGCATCGTATTCGCCTCGCCCTCCTGATGCATCTCGAGCGATCGACGTCGACCGGAAACCCTATCGACCGCATTCTGCTCCCCTGGATCATGGAACACCCTTGGGCGCGCGCACGCGTTTGGGCATTGCATAAACTGACCCGCCATCGCCGCCAGGGCATGCCTCCGGCGCAGACCGAGCCGTCGCCAGCGGAATTCATGCTCGCGGCGGAACGTGCAAGCGACGAACTCCGGCATGCGAAAGGTCCCATCTGCGCTGAATGCAGCCTGCACCGCATCTGCGACGGGCTGAAGTCGGAACTCGCGAAAGCGTTGCCCGGCATTGGCATCACCGCGCAGCCGGGCGAGGCCGTGCTGGACCCCTTCCATTTTGCTGAAGAAAGGCCCCGGCATTTTGACAGCATCGATGAAGCGCGCCGGACCGCCGGACCGGATGAGGCTTTGGTCGAGGAGGCCAATGCGCTCGTGCTGAATCGCGCGCCGGACCGGGAGATCGGAGCGTTCGACTACCGCGTGGAAGGAACCTGGAGTTGGCCCTTGCCGGGTTGTCTGCGCTGGTTCTCCTTCACAAACAGCGAGAAGATCAGCACGCCGCTCACGCGCATCGATCCACCCTTTACGTTGTCGGTCACCTTTGGCGGAGGTATCGCGGAGTATATCGGGTTCGCGATTGGGCGGGGCTGCCGCCTGGTGTGCCCCATGACGGCGTACAGCCATCGCGTCTTGTTACACGTCGCTGCGGATGGACGCTATGTCTTGCTCCGCGATGGGGAGCCGGTTTCGCCGGTCCAGTTCGTCGGCTCCTACTACGCGCCCGCGCGACTCGGCAAAGCGCTGGAGCCGCGTATCTCGGTCTGGAACATCGATGGAACC
>JAHDWY010000849.1 GCA_023384315.1 Candidatus Hydrogenedentota bacterium
GTAGCCGATGATGCTGGTCAGGATGTTGTTGAAGTCGTGGGCGATTCCGCCGGCCAGGCGGCCTATGCTATCCATCTTCTGCACTTCAAGGAGCTTTGCCTGAAGTGCTTCGCGCTCGGTGACGTCGACGACAACGCCTGCGGCAGCGATGACCATGCCGGTCTCGTCGGACACGGGTGCTACCGCTCCATTGCACACCCGTGTTTCGCCATCAGTGCGATGGATGACGATATTGCGGAACTCGGCGTGCTTGCCGTGGTTCAGTACACGATCCTGAATCCCTTCCAGAACCGTATCCGCGTTCAGCAGGATTCTCGGCAACGCGGACGCAAGGGTTGCGTTCTGAATTTCGTCATCCGTCAGCCCGGTAATTGCTTGCATGCGGGAGTTGAACTCGAGCAGTTCGCCCCGTCGATCGACGATGAAGAGCCCCACGTCTGCGGCCTGTAACGCGCGCGACAGCAGATTGCGCGAGGCGAGCAACTCCTGTTCCGTGCGCTTTCGTTCCTCAATGCTGCGGACGATAACGCACGCGCCGACGGACTCGCCTTGTTCATTGGTAACCGGGGAAAAACTGGCTCCGGCAGCGAAGCGGCTGCCGTCTTTACGTTGCGCGACGACTTCCAGTTCACGCTGGGGACCTTCATTGGCCACGTGCTCCACGAGATCGTCGCCTACGCCATCGATTCCGCCAATAAGCAAATCTCGAAACGAGCGTTTCTTCGCTTCTTCGGTCGTATATCCAAAGCACCGCTGCGCGCCCGCATTCCAAACTTGAATCGAGCCGTCGCTGCTCACGGCGAAGACGGCATCGGTGGACAACTCCACGAGGCGCGCCAGGTACTGGCTCGATTCGAACAACTTCTTGAACCGGAGTTTCTCGGCCTCCGCGCGCTCATTCATCTTCGCCAGTTCGTACATGACGAACAACATGGTGATCAGAATGCAAATGTATCCGAAGGCCTCGCTGGTGCGTTCGGAAATTTCCTGTCCGAATCCGTTCGCCCCCATGAACGGGACACTCTCGAGCACCGCGAGCTGTTCCGTGAAATCAAGGAAGCGGGCGAGAATGAGGAACACCGATCCTGCGATGAAGGAACGTGTAATATAACGACGCTGGGTGAGGCGCAACACAATGAGGCTCGCGCCGATCACCAGCCCCGCCGTTCCAAACAATTCGAAAAGGTCGCCCACGAAATTGTTGCCGGCGAACATGTTGGGGTAGAACGAAATGCCAAAGACGATCACGCCCAGAATGATGAGCGCCTTGGCGGGCGCGGTGACTACGACCCGCCGGGTGGAAGGTTCACCCATTGCGGAGCCACCCTTCCGGGACGGCGCGTCGCAAGCCTTCGCGCGAGGGGCAGAGGCCCACATATGGGTCATAATGCGAATAGACCGATAGTGTCAATTCATTTCCCCGTTCTGCCGATACGTTTCTATTCCCGTGATCATCGCGATCGCTCTCCGGACCGACGCCGTGGTGAGCAAACACGCCGTCAACGGGCTTGTGGAGTGGCCGACTCGAAGCAGCCCTAATTCCCGGCGGCTATCCCCGCTCCGGCGGCCCTCGTCGTCGCTATACTAAGGATTACGCCCAAGTCATGCAACGCGTAGAATGGGCCCGGCTTGCTGGCGCAGCTACCCGTTGTAATCCGGTGTGGACGCATCGGCACCAGGGGTCTGGGTGTCATCACTAGCGCCGGGTGAAAAGGCACCATCGACCAAAACCCGTTCCGCCGCGCACGCGGGGCGGCCGCCTTGCATCTGCGGCCCATAACTCGGTATGATCCGCCCTTGGCTCGCCCCATACTCGCAGTTTCAAATTGGCTGCGATCACCATTGTGAACGGGTAGCTCAGTCGGTAGAGCATCGGACTTTTAATCCGGTGGTCGTGGGTT
>JAHDWY010000850.1 GCA_023384315.1 Candidatus Hydrogenedentota bacterium
GCTTCGTGGTTCAACTTCGCGGCGAAGATCCCTCTCAACGTGACCTTGGTCTGCCCGGAAGGGTATGAAATCGAGCAGGATATCCTGGACTATGCCCAGCGGCATGCGAAAGGTACCGTTGAGGTAACGCACGATATCGAGGCCGGTCTGAAGTTCGCCGATGCCGTCTACACCGATGTCTGGGCCAGCATGGGCCAGGAGGACGAAATGGAAGCGAGGAAGAAGATCTTCGCGCCGTATCAAGTGAACACGAAGTTGATGGCACTCGCCAAATCGGACGCCGTGTTCATGCACTGCCTCCCCGCGAAGCGCGGTCTGGAGGTCACGGACGAAGTCATCGACAGCGAACGCTCCATTGTATTCGACGAAGCTGAGAATCGGCTTCATGCCCAAAAGGCAATCTTGGTCTCCCTACTGGGTGGCGCATAGCATTGGCAATACCGCGTCTGAAGCCCGCGTTTGGGCGGACGTGGTTTGAGGTGAGAAAGGGAATCAGAACATGGCGTCAGATGTAAAGAAAATCGCACTGGCCTATTCGGGCGGTTTGGATACGTCGGTAATCCTGAAATGGCTCCAGGAGACATACAAAGCCGACATTGTGGCGTATATTGCCGACATTGGACAGGGCGAAGAAACCGCGCCTGCCGTGGAGAAAGCCAAGAAAACGGGTGCCAGTTCGGTGCATTGTCTCGACCTCCGCGAAGAGTTTGTTCGTGACTATGTGTTCCCGGCCATGCGGGCTAACGCCATTTACGAGGGCTGCTACCTGCTGGGAACCAGCATCGCCCGGCCCCTCATCGCGAAGGGCCAGATTGACGTGTTGCGGAAGGAAAAGGCCGACGCCGTATCCCACGGCGCGACGGGCAAGGGCAACGACCAGGTCCGCTTCGAACTGACGTATCTAGCCCTCGAACCCAATGTGACGATTATTGCCCCCTGGCGGGACCCGAAGTGGGATCTGACGAGCCGCACCAAGATGCTGGACTACGCCGAGAAGCACGGTATCGAGGTGCCGGTCACGGCGGCCAAACCGTACTCCATGGATGCCAACCTGCTCCACATCTCCTATGAAGGGGGCATTCTCGAGGACCCGTGGAACGAGCCGCCCATGGATATGTTCCGGCGCACGGTGGACCCCTCCCAGTCTCCTGACGAACCGACCTATGTCGAAATCGACTTCGAGGAAGGTACACCGGTGGCCGTCGACGGCAAGCGCCTGGGTCCGGTGGAATTGATGGAGACGCTCAACAAGCTCGCCGGCGCCAACGGCGTGGGGCGCGTGGACTTGGTCGAGAACCGGTTTGTGGGCATGAAGTCGCGCGGCGTGTACGAGACCCCGGGTGGCACCGTGCTGTACGCGGCCCATCGAGCGGTCGAATCACTCACGATGGATCGGGAGGTGATGCTCGAACGGGATCGCCTCTCCCCCAAGATCGCCCAGCTCATGTACAACGGATTCTGGTTCGCACCGGAGATGAAGGTCCTGAAGGCCTTCGTCGACAAGACGCAGGAAGATGTGACGGGCACGGCCCGCATCAAGCTCTACAAGGGGAACTGCACCGTGGTCGGACGCAAAGCGCCGAAGTCGCTGTACGACCCGCAGATTTCGACCTTTGAAGAAGATGAAGGCGCGTATGCGCAGAGCGACGCGGGAGCGTTCATCCGCCTGAATGCGCTACGGCTCCGGGTGCGGAAGAACGCCGGATTGGAACCGTAGGAATCGAATCAGTCCAACGCGGGAAGGCGGTTCACATGGCGAAACAATGGGGCGGACGATTCGAGGCGAAGACCGACGCGCTCGTGGAGAAACTGGGCGAGTCGGTTTCGTTCGACGCGCGGCTCGCGCCGTGGGATATCCGGGCGAGCCTGGCCCACGCACGTATGCTCGGGGAACAGGG
>JAHDWY010000851.1 GCA_023384315.1 Candidatus Hydrogenedentota bacterium
AAGCTCTCATGTCCAAAGCATAACATCGTATGCATGCAAAGTTAAAGCGGTCTAGCCCCACGCGCGCAGTTTGTTCGCCCGGACTAAGCGATTCCGTGGATCTTCCGGCCGACCGGTCCATCGTACCCATTGGTCGATTTGAAGGGTTCGAACTCGCCTGCCACGGCGAAGGCCTTGGTCCGCTCCAGTAGCGCGATTTGCTCTTCCTCGTTCATGGGCTCGAATGACTGCGCCAACTCAACGTTCTGGTGCAGGATGTCCCGTGAACTCATGCCGGAGACGAGCGTCGCAATGGGCTGGCTCCACGCGAATCGCAGGGCTTCCTTCGGTTCGACGACGTTCGCGCGCAGGATGTGCCCCCCGCCCATGGTCTTCATCGCGATGGGAGCGATTCCCCGTTCGTTCAGGATGGGCAGGATCTCGTTAATGAAGCTCCGGTAATGGGGGTCCATCACGTTCACCGGCATCTGCACCGCGTCCCACTTGTAGTCGTGGTCGAGCATCTTCTTGAAGATAGCGGGATCCTTGTGCCCCGTGAATCCGATGTAGCGCACTTTGCCCTGCTGCTTCGCTTCGTCGGCGGCCTCGATGGCGCCGCCTTCGCTGAAGATCATGTCCGGGTCGTCGTCATACACGACCTCGTGAAACTGCCACAGGTCAATCACATCCGTTTCGAGCCGGCGCAGACTGTCTTCCAGGTGCTCCATGGCCATGGACTTCTCCTTGCGTCCATGATGCTTCGTCATCAGGAAGGCCTTGTCACGATACCCGTCGCGAAGTGCGCGGCCCATGAGTTCTTCCGCACGGCCCCCGTGGTACTCCCAGGCGTTGTCGAGAAACGTGGCACCCAGGTCAATCGCTTCGCGAATGAAATCGACGGATTCCTGATCCTCTTTGATCTGGCCGATGGCATGGCCACCCACGCCGAGCGCGGAGACTTTCTCGCCGGTGTTACCGAAATCGCGCATGGGCATCTCGCCCACGGCGGCGGCGGTCCATGCGGAAGGCGCGAGACTGGCAATAGTAACGCCGGCTGCGGTTTGCTGGATGAACTCGCGGCGGGTGCTGCGTCGACTATCTCTAGGCATGGGTGCACTCCTTTCTCGAATCTCACGAGATGGTAGGACCACGGCTTTCCAATGAACTGGCACGATCAGTATGAGATAGCCGGAAGCAGGCGGTCGATCCGGGCTCGGGCAGAACGCGGACTTACGCGGATTCCGCCGCGCGATTCCCCTGAAGGAGCGGCGCATCCATCAGTCCGAAAAGCATATCCGCTTCGGCAACGATGGAGTCGCCTATTTTGGCGCAGGCGCGGACCTTGCACGCATTGCGCCGCATCTGAGTCATTTCGGCTTCGAGGATGAGCTGATCGCCGGGCACGACGGTGCGCCGGAATTTGGCGCGGTCGATGCCGAGAAAAATGGCAACCTTACCGGGCAGCGCGTTGTCGTGGAAAATCAGCACCGAACTCACCTGCGCCATGCTTTCGATAATGAGCACGCCGGGCATTACCGGCATAGAGGGCCAATGGCCCTGAAAGAACGGTTCGTTTACGGTGACGTTCTTGATTCCGACGACCCGCTCAAAGGGCACATACGAGAGGATTCGGTCGACAAGGAGGAAGGGGAAGCGGTGCGGGAGCACCTTCATGATCATGTTCACGTCCAGAACGGACGGCATTCTACCGATCGAAGACGACATATCCTCGCGCTTGGCGCGGCCGTTGAGCAAGCTTTTCTTTACTTCCTGCCCGAACTTCACGTGGGACGCGTGGCCCGACTTGACACCGATCACGTGGCCCTTGACGGGGCGGCCCAACAGATACATGTCCCCCAGGAGGTCGAGGATCTTGTGGCGGACGAACTCGTCGGGGAATCGCAGGTCTTCGTTG
>JAHDWY010000852.1 GCA_023384315.1 Candidatus Hydrogenedentota bacterium
CGTAGCCAAAGTAGTCTTCCGTTCCGGTCCCGAAGTGGCTGGGGAAGGCTTCGTCGTTGACATAGATCTTCTCATCGCCTTCGCCCCACCACAACAACACCGGGTTCACCACATGCATCATGGTTCCTACGAACCGGCCCGCGCCCTTGATGTCGATCAGCGTCCAGTCGCGGCGCGGCCGCGTGGGCACCGGATACTCGCCGCGCCAGTTCGCATGAAAGTACATGGACCGGTCGGTCCACTCGTACTCGCCGATCCCCATCTCCAAATCGATTTGAACCGGCGCATCGCTGGTGTTTCGTATTGCAATCCGCGCGGAACGCTGGAACGGCATGATCCACGCGCTCGTCAAGGTGCCGTCGTCGCGCACGGCCAACGGCAGGGAAGCATACGCGTTAGCTCCGGGCGCCGTGCCGAAGAAATCGCCGAGTGGCGCGCATACCTGCGGGTGCGCCGCATCGTCGTACGAAATCGTCAGGACGCATTCTCGCAACGCCGTCGCGACGTCGTCGGCAGTGACGCGGACCTCCATAGCGCAAATTGCGGAACCGTCTTGCGAGAGAACTTCAGCGCGCTCCGCGCCCGGTTCCACCCGGTACGTGAGGGAACGCGTTTCGCTCCGCGCCGGCGATGACGGAGTCCCCATTGGGCTCGAGAGCCGTTCCGCGACGGCGCGAATACGATTCAGAGCCTCAGCGGGAATCTCCCGCGGGAAACTCGCGACTTCAACTGCCCCGTCATAGGTTCGGTAGTTGATGTGATAGAAGAACTCCGGCTTGCTTGCCGTTACCTTGCAGTGTTCGGCGTACGGGATCGGAAAATAGTTGTTCCATCCTGCGGACCGGACCCCCGCAATCGGCTCGATAAACGGAGCCGCTTGTCCGCTGAGCAGCTCAGCAAAGGGCATTTCGATGGTGGGCGTCGCCTCGTGGTCGAGATAGATCCGCACGATCCCCGCGTCCACCGGATTCGCCGACCAGATGCGGACGATAGCGCCCGGACCCGCGGCGTCCATCATGACCCATTCGGTCGCGCCCTCGCGTTCCTCACTGCGCAGGAAGTTCCCGCGATCCTCGTTGGCAAACCAGTCCTCGCTGCCTTGCGGCGCGCCCTGCGAGAGCCGGTCGTAACTGGAGTATTGCTTCACCGTGTATGCCGGGTCCGGCATGCGGGTTAACACGTCGAGACTCGTCATCTCATTCAGGAGTGAATCAAGGCTAACTTGGGCCATAGCGGATAACGCCCCGCTCAGGAGCAGCGACGTCACGATCGGTATTGCGAGACGCATCTTCATCATCGGCGGAACTTTCGGGACCATCGCGTCTCGTCAACGGAAGCTGCAATGCATACCGGGTTCGTCTTGTGAACGCTCACGCTTGGTACCCCCTCTTCTGCGTTCTGAACAGCCTATCGAAAGCCCCGCATAACACGCAAACGCGAGCGGGAAGAATGAAACCGGCCCGTCAGAGACGGGCCGGCTGGAAGCTACGGAAGGGATGCAGCCTAATCGGTTTTGAACCCGCTGACCTCCACGGGCACCGGTGTGCTGCTCAGGAGCGCGATTTGGTTCAGATCTCCGGGTAGCGGACTGAACGCCCCCGCGCCGTCGTAGTCCATCCACGAGCGGCCACTGTTGGGGCCATCTGGGTCGATGTAGCCGTGCGCTTCTGATGCCTGGTTTATCCTCAGTACAATGGTACGTTCCGACGCTGCCGGGAACGTTAACGGGGCGGCAAGGAGGACCCTGTCCCATCCTCCGCTAACCGAATGTCCGGTTTCCGAATACAGCAGCGTGGTCGGCGTGTTGGCCACCATGCTCGCGTAAATGTAAATGTTTACCGTTGCCGCTCCGTCTGTGTAGAGCTCCACGCCGTCCAATGTGACCATGGAGGT
>JAHDWY010000035.1:0-6126 GCA_023384315.1 Candidatus Hydrogenedentota bacterium
TCGCCTGCCAGCCCGTGACGTAGATGGGCCCGAGGATATCGCCCGTTTGCGCGCCGGAGGCCTGCTGCCAGAAACCAGCATATTTTGCGTTCATGGGATCGTTTTCCAGGCCCGACTCGAGCACTTGGGCGTTGAGGTGGCTATATTCATCCACCAGCGCCTCGACATCGGTGCCGGACGCGAGCTTGGCGCGAATCGCCGCCGCGGCTTGCACGATCGTCTCCGAAGAACCTGGAATCAGGACGCCCCTGAAGGCAAGCCGTTCGAAGTGTTTCAGCTCGTCCTTCCGCATCTCGTATTCTTCCTGGAACTCTTCTTCCGTCGGCTTTAGCGCGCCGCTCTCCACGGACTCCTGGATCTTTACAAACACGGCCTGCTCCGCTTCGAGCCGGCGCACTTCCTCGTCGATGAGGTACTCCTGTTCTTCCTTAAAGTACCGCTCGTCTCCGGCTTGACCGCCGTACTCTTCGGGATTTTGAATGTTGAGGAACTGCTCAGGATTCTTGGCGCGGGCGACCTCGCGGGCCAACTCGCGATCCACGTGAATCTTGCCTTGCTCGCGCAGTTGCTCGGCCAAGTCCTCCTTGAGGGTTTGATTAATATAGCTTTCGAGCGCGCGAAGGACGTCGCCGCGGGTCCGGATAATGGGCCGTTCGTCGGGCGACATTTCACGAATCACCTTGGCCAAGTCGCCGCGGGTGATGTACTCGTCGTCAATCTTCGCAATGCGAATGCGGTCCTTATCGGCGATGTAGCCGCAACCTGCTGCCAGGATCAGAACCATCGGAAGCCAACGTAACGTTCGGAGGGATTTCATGAATTTCACAGCCGATTTCTCCACGACTTGATACCTCGATAGTCACTGTCCATCAGTGTAGCATTTGCCGGCAAGGCGGACAACGAGCCGGCAGTTGGCGAGCCGGCAGTTGGCCACAGCTTGAAGGACTATGCCATGCTTGAAAAACCTTGTAGGCATGTGACACACCACGATGGAGGGGAACCGCGCTGTGGAGTTAAAAGCATGACTCGAATCGCAATTGGCGCAGTCATCGTAAGCATCCTGCTGGGCGGGCTCGTACCGTGTGAGGCCGAACCTCCCGCGGAAGACGCCTGGAAACTCTGGTATACCCAGCCTGCGGAACGGTGGATGGATTCCGTGCCCGTGGGCAACGGACGCGTTGGCGCCATGGTATTCGGCGGCGTGGAGCGGGAACGCATCGCCTTGAACGAGTCGACCGTATGGTCGGGCGAGCCGCGCGACGATCACGAAAACCCCGAGGCCCTGGCGCATCTCGACGAAATTCGCGAAGCCATCTTCGAAGGCCGTTACGCTGAGGCGGACCAACTCAGCAAACAATACCTCATGGGCAGGCAAACGAACTTCGGCACGCACCTGCCCATGGGCGATCTCTTTCTCGACTTCGACCACGGCGACGCCGCGATCGAGGAGTACCGTCGCGAGCTGGACTTGGATTGCGCCATCGCGACCACGACGTACCGGGCCGGCGACGCTCGGTTTACGCGCGAAGTCTTCGCGACGAATGTCGATGACCTGTTGGTCATCCGGTTGACCTGCGACCAACCCGGCCGCGTCTCGTTTGCCGCGAGTCTCGACGGCGGCGATAAGCCGACAATGCTGCGCAAGGAACACGACGAGTCGCTCATCATCACGGGCGACGCGTACGAAACCCGGCACAGCGACGGAACCTGCGGCGTTCACTTCCGCGGACAGGTCATGGTACGGCTCCACGGCGGCCGGTTCGTTCCCGCGGAAGACCAGGTCGTCGTGGAGGATGCGGATGCCGCTACTTTGCTGGTGGCTATCAATACAGATTATCAAGGGCGCGAACCGCTTATGTTGTGCCGATCGCAGATTCTCGGCGGCGTCAGCAAGCTGTACGAGCAGATGCGCGCGGACCATGTCGCGGATCACCAGGCCCTGTTCCGCCGGGTCGACATCGAACTCGGAACGACTGATGCCGCCCCATTGCCGACCGATCAACGCTGGGAACAGTTCCGGCAGGGCGGCGACGATCCTCACCTCATTGCCACCTTCTTTCAGTACGGGCGCTACCTGCTCATCGCCGGTTCCCGCGAGAACTCGCCCTTACCCATGAACCTGCAAGGCATCTGGAACGATAATCTCGCCTGCCAGATGGGGTGGACCTGCGACTACCACATGGACATCAACACGCAGCAGAACTATTGGCCCGCGGAGGTCGGCAATCTCCCCGAATGCCATGAGCCCCTCTTCCGCCTGATCGAGTCGCTGCGCGAGCCGGGCCGCCGTACCGCGCGGAAGACCTACGGCTGCGAGGGCTGGGTCTGCCACATCTTCACCAACGCCTGGGGGTTCACCTCACAGGGACGAAGCCTCGGTTGGGGCGCCTTCGTCACCGGCGGCGTGTGGCTCGCATCGCACCTGTGGGATCACTACGAGTTTACGCAGGACCGCGAGTTCCTCGCGCAACGCGCCTATCCGGTGCTGAAGGAATCCGCCGAGTTCTTCCTGGAGTACATGGTCGAGCACCCCGAATACGGCTGGCTCGTCACCGGCCCCTCGCCCTCGCCTGAGAACCATTTCTACGCGCCCGACGGATCGCGCTGCAGCGAGACCATGGGCCCCACCTGCGACATCGTGCTCGTGCGCGATCTCTTCGCCCATTGCGTTGAAGCGAGCCATATTCTGGACGATGACCCGGCTTTCCGTGCCAAGCTCGAAGGCGCCCTCGAAAAGTTGCCGCCGTTTCAAATCGGCAAGTACGGACAGCTTCAGGAGTGGCTCGAAGATTTCGAGGAGGCGCTCCCGAATCATCGCACGACGAGTCACTTGCTTGCGCTCTATCCCAGCGATCAGATCACACCGCGCACAACGCCGGAACTCGCGAAGGCCTGCCGCGTGACTATCGACAGGCGCGTCAACCGTCCGGACTGGGAAGACGTGGAATGGAGCCGCGCCAACCTCATCAACTTCCACGCGCGGCTTCTCAATCCGGAGTTGGCTTACGAAAGCGTGCGCATTCTGCTGCAAAACCACACCGACAAGAACCTGCTCACCTTCTCGGCCGCGGGCATCGCCGGCGCGAAGGAAAACATTTTCATCATCGATGGCAACTCCGGCGGCACAGCGGGCATCGCGGAAATGCTGTTGCAAAGCTACGGCGGGGAGATTCAGTTGCTGCCCGCGCTGCCGAAGGCGTGGGCCAACGGTCACGTCAAAGGGCTTCGCGCCCGCGGCGGGTTTGAAGTGGACATGACCTGGAACGAGGGCCGCCTTGCATCAAGCACCATCCACGCCACCGTCGACGGCCCTTGCCGAGTGCGTTCACCGCAACCGCTGCAGTTCGAAGGAGAGACGACTAAAGCTGCTCGCCCGGAATCGAATGTCGTGACGTTTACCATGAAGGCGGGCGAACAAGTTCGTCTCGCTCCGACAATTGGCCAGACGGATCTGCCATAAACACGGTCTGTAGTTGGTACCGGCTCCTGCGCGGTTGCACTCTCGCCTTACATACCGGTCTATCGCCCGCATTGTGGGCTCTGTGCCTGTGGCGAGTGCCTCGTCCAAAGGTTCCGCTTCGCTCCATCACACTTATGGCGTGACTATCACCTGACGCCTTTGTCGAGGCTGTTGGAATCAATGACCGTGAACGTGAAGCTCACAATTCTACAGCGACGAAACCGTTTGCGTCCTCAGATTGCCTACGGAAGCCATACTCAAGAAGCGCGTCCTCGATTTCAGAAGTCCATCTCGCGCCGACAACACGGAGGATGGAGTACGGTGGATCGTGAGATACTTCGCCGTGATGCAGATCGACCTCCCCGAGTATGGACAAGAACCGCTCTTCCGGCGTCGCGGACTCGTCGTAGTTGAACGCCGTATACCCGTCGAGGTGGCTCTCGGGCCTTCGTTCTTTCCATAGCGCTTCACATGCGGCCCGATTCACCGCGGATCCGATGATCCAAACCGGTTCACCACTCGGCAGCGCACGAAGTCTCTCGCCGTAAGAGTCATCAAGCACGACGTGAACAGAGTAGGCATTCATCTTCGTTCGTCTTCCAATTCCTTGATGCGCTCGCGCAGCCGCCGGTTTTCTTCCTGGAGTGATGTTTCCGCGGGCGCCTCTGGCCGCTTGGCCGTATTCACGATCTCGTCGTTCGTGAGATAGACCCCGCTTAACATGGACGTCTTCACATGCGCGCGATGGGTGTTCCCCTGCCGGTCGCGGTACACGATCTGATAGATACGCGCGTCCTTCTCGCCGAACCAGCCGGGGCCGAAAGGGTCCCAACTCCGGTCGACCAGCTCCCAGCCGCGCGCGCTCACGTAGCGTTCGACCCGGTCCCCGTCAAAGGCCCCCGCAGCCAGCCGAAGAAAGACGACCATAACGACGATCCCGATCATAGCCAAGACCACTTCCATCTATTCTGCACTCCCTCCGCTCGGCCTTTGTTTAAGCGCCCTGTACTAGAATTGTGCTCC
Organism: Candidatus Hydrogenedentota bacterium; assembly: GCA_023384315.1. Taxonomy (GTDB): domain Bacteria; phylum Hydrogenedentota; class Hydrogenedentia; order Hydrogenedentales; family SLHB01; genus JAHDWY01. The sequence goes on from JAHDWY010000035.1 coordinate 4,484, forward strand.
CAAACGTCGTCTAAGTCAAGTCAAATCCACTGTGCGTAATATGTACAGATATTGAGCATACAATGGATAGATATATTTCGGCCGGAGGCGCGCCATTGCGGGGAGAATTATCGCAAACTATTGAAAATCCTACACTTATCTTGCGCTGCTCCTCGTTTGGCACCGCGTGTGCTTTCTCCAATCCATTGAAGTTGTTTGTTAACGAGGCAGCCCGTGGCTACGAGGCAATCCGGCATCTTGGGGGAACTCACAATGAACATCCTGCTGATCGCGCCCGCGTCCGGACCCTGGCAACGTATCGAGCGTCACCGGACCTTTAATGGCAAGACGTTCCGCTTCTCCATGCTATCCCTGCTGACCGTCGCAGCCCTCTCGCCGAAGGACGCGAAGGTCACCATCGTGGACGAACAGGTCGAAGACATCCCAGACGACGATTTCGATCTCGTCGGCATCACCGCGATGACTGCCCTGGCGCCCCGCGCCTACGAACTCTGTGCCCACTTCCGTTCGCGCGGCGTCCCGGTGGTGATGGGCGGATTTCACGCGACCCTGAATCCCGACGAGGCGTTGCGCCACGCCGACGCCATCGTGACGGGTCCCGCGACCGGCGCCTGGGAGCGGGTCTGCGACGATGTCCGGCACGGCCGGCTGCAACGCCGTTACGAGGGCGACCCGAATGCGCCTTACCCGAAAACACTCCCCCGCCACTTGCTGGAGTCGAGCCGCTACCAGTCCGTCAACGCCACGCTGGCGACCATGGGCTGCCGCAACCGCTGCCACTTCTGTTCCATCAACGCCTTTCACGGCGGCAACCGCTTCACGCGTCCCATTGTGGACGTGGTTGAAGAGGTGCGGGGCTTTTCCAAAGGGCTCTTCGTGTTCGTCGACGACAATCTCACGCAGGATCGCGACTATGCCCTCGATCTCTTCCGGGCGCTCGCCCCGTTGAAACGCCGGTGGGTGATCCAGGCCTCCATCGAAATCGCCGAAGACACGGAACTCCTCGCCGCACTGGCGGACGGCGGATGCGCGGGACTCTTCGTGGGTCTCGAGACGTTCAACTCCGAGGCGCTTTCCGAACAGGACAAAGCCTTCAACCGGCCCGAGCGCTACCGCGATGCGATTCGCACGCTGCACGGGCACGGGATGTTCGTCGAAGCGGGCATGATCGTCGGCTTCGACGCGGACGGACGAAACGTATTCCACGACACCTTGCAGATGCTCGATTGGGCCGGCATTGATGTAATCCAGCTCGCGGTCTTGACGCCCTTGCCGCGCACGCCGCTGTTCGAGTCCATGAAGGATCGCATTGTCGATACGAACTGGGAACACTACGATTACCGGCACGCCGTGTTCACCCCGAAGCACATGACTGCCGGCGAGCTGCAGGGCGGCGCGGACTGGCTCATCCGAAAGTTCTACGCGCCATCCAGAGTCCTGAAGCGTCTGTATCGGTGGCTTACCATGCCCGGCGGTCTGCGAATGTTCGTTTATCCCCTCGCGTTGAACCTCGCGTACTACGGGCGCGTGCGCCGCTTTCAAATTCGAGGCCGCGATCCCGGAGCGACGGTTCGACCGGGTCGGCTGCAAACGCTCGACCTGGTGAACTCACGATGAGAGAAATCACATCGATGCTTGTACCC
>JAHDWY010000035.1:6136-14846 GCA_023384315.1 Candidatus Hydrogenedentota bacterium
GGTGTAGCGACGATCGACGGAATATTCAGCCGAGTGACCGTGCAGAGTGAACGTCACTCGTTTGCAGAGACAAACGAATACAGTTTCCCGCGCGTGAACTCAGCGTGCATGCGTACCGGCTTCCCCGCAAATGCGAAGAAAACCACCCATTACGCAAAACTCCATGACACTGTCGTGACGCGTCGCGCCACGCAAACGCCGCCATCCGGCAGCGAACAGGAATCCGCCGATTCACCCAATCGCCGTGTCGGTTGTCTAATTGATCGGAAGTCGCATCACACAGTACATTCGAGTGGAGACCCATCATGACAGCCTCAGACCAAGCCCTTCTCGACCGCTGGTACGTACACCGCGACGCGGAGGCGTTCAAGACCATCGCGCAACGTCACGCGGGCATGGTATACGCCACCTGCCGGCGCGTTCTCCGCAACCCTTCCGATGCGGAGGAGGTCGCTCAGGAATGCTTCGAAGTTCTGTGCTCGACCCATCGCCGTCCAAATAAGAACTTGGCGAGTTGGTTGCACACGGTCGCCACTAACCGTGCGATCAACCGTATTCGCTCCGACAAACGGCGCGCCGAAAAGGTATCGGCGTACGCTCTGGAATCCCGCCCCAATGCGGAGATTGAGTGGAACGATCTCTACGATCTCGTGGACGAAGCCATCGCGGAACTCCCACCAGATCTCAGCGAGCCCGTGGTGCGTCACTTCTTTGAAGACGAGTCGCACGACGACATCGCCCGATCGCTCGGGTTGACACGATCCGCTGTCACACACCGCATCCACCGCGCCGTCGACCGCTTGCGAAGCGCTCTCCAACGTCGCGGCATAGAGATTGCCGCGGGGGCCTTGAGCGTGCTCCTTGCGAAGAACGCCGCCGCGGAAATCATCCCGCACACACTAACGGTATCAATCGCCAAACTCGCCCTCGCCGGACCGGCGGTCACCTCATCGGCGGCCGGTGCGACCATCGTCGCGGCGAAGATCGTGTTCGCGTGCCTCCTCACGGCAGTTGCCGGATTCGTGGTGTGGAAGGGTCTCGAGCGCAAGGAACCAGCTTCAGGCACACCCTCAGTCACAGCATTCGCGACAACGCAACACGAATCGCCGGACTCCAGTCGCGACGCAGCGCAGACGCCTTCGCAACCGTCGGGCTCAAGTGATTTCGCGCGCGCCATGACGCAAGCATTGGCAGATTCCGGCGCCAATCCTTCCGCCACAACCGCCATCACCGGCCGGGTCTATATTGTCGAGACCGGCGAACCGGTGTCGGGCATGGAGATCGTCCTGGAGCCGCTCGGCGACAGACCGGAGCCTCAAGCCACCGTCAGGACGAATGGCGACGGCACGTACCGCATGACGGTGCCCGTCCCTGGCGAATATCACATCCGCCGATCGTACTCGCACCCCGGACTCCCGTCGCCGGAAAACGACCCGCGGACCATCCGCATTGCGGAAGGCCAGGTCGTGGAAGACCTGGATTTCCCCATCGTCATGGGCATTCGCGTGTCCGGGATCTGCGTCGACGAACAGGGCAACCCCGTTTCCGGTGCGCAGGTCGAAGGGCGGGACCGCGACAACTACCGCTCCCTTGAATCGTACATCACGCGTGAAGACGGGCGATTCGCGCTTGCCGGCTTTCCGAAGACACCCCGCTTCACGATCGACGCGGAAGTACGCGGCAAGCTTGTCAGCGACCTCTACGGCCCCACCCCGCTAAAGGGCGACGTGAAGGATGTGCGCGTGATCATGCGGCCCGTCGCTTCCATCGCCGGGACGGTCGTCGACGCGAGCGGACGGCCCCTCCCCGGGATCCGCGTATCGGCAAATCCGATGGAACAGGAACTGCAACGCTACGTCGGCAGTTCCGCGGAGGAGACCGCGGACAACGGCACGTTCCATTTGGCGGGATTGGCGCCCGGCAACCACCGGCTCTTTCTCCAGGTACCGAACGCAAGCATTCTTCGCAAACCAGCGACCGGGCCGGAATTCATCGAACTGACCGCCGGCAAACCGGTCAACGGATTGCGCCTGGTCTATGAAAACCCCGATTCGGTGGGGCTGACCATCGCCGGCCGGGTCGTGGATGCGAAAGGTACTCCCGTGGCAAATGCCGAGGTTCGGAGTCATGGGGCGGATGCCTACCGAATCGTGCAGAGCAACGATGCCGGAGAGTTCCTGATCGGCGGACTGCCGGATACCACGGTGACGCTGGTCGCGGAACACGCGGAACACGCCAAAGCAATGACAGAAAACGTCGCCGCCGGTACGACCGGACTCGAACTCGTCATGGATGACCTCGGCACGCTCGAAGGACAGGTGGTGGACGCCGTCACCGGCAAGCCCGTGGAACAGTTCGAACTCGTACATCTGGACATGACCACACGCAGCCACGTAGGCGAACGCACCCGCATGCGGCCGCAAATCGATCCGGAGGGCCAGTTTCGCATCGAAAAGGTCGCACCGGGACCGGTATTACTCGTCGCTAAGGCCGACGGGTATGCGGAAACGGAACTCGAGGTGGAAGACCTGGCCCCGGGCCAAACCATTTCCAACCTGCGCATTGCATTGAGTGGTGGCACAACCCTGGAGGTTTCTGTACGAGATGCCGCCGGCGAACCTGTCGCCGGAGCGTATCTCATACCCGGTGGCGTGCCGAACGGCATGGAACCACGGCTCGCTGCGGCCGCACAGACCGATGCCGAAGGCCGGTTCACCCTCAACAACCAGCCCTCCACGCTGGATCTGCTCAGCGTCTACCACGAGTCCTATGCTTTGGCCAACACTCCGCTGTCCCTGAAGGCCGGTAGCGACAACGACGTGAGCGTAACGCTCTCTACCGGCTGCGTATTGGAAGGCGGGGTCTTCGTCGACGGCGAACCGGCTGAGGCAGTGGAAGTCCGGTTGTTCTTCGGGAACGCGCCGGGGGTCCAGCGTTATACCACCAAGACGGATGCAGCGGGCGCCTACCGGTTCGAGCACCTCCCCACGGGAGGTGCGCACGCCCTCACCCTGATGCCGATCCTGCTGGACGACGACGCGCGCATCACGCGCTGGTTCAGTCAATCCGTTTCCCTCCAGGGAGGGAAATCGGCTCCCCTGGACTTCAATCTACCCCCGGTGACGGCGGCGGTCGAAGGGTTCGTCACGCACGACAACGCACCGGCTCCCGCATCTAACATGACCCTGCTCGTGACAACCCCATTCGGCACGGAGCAACGCAACGCCAACGTGGATTCCACCGGCGCGTACCGGTTCGACGCCGTCCCTGCCGGCCACGCCACCCTCCGCGCGGATATCTACGCCCAGGGCCTGTCGTCGATAACGGAGTTCGAACTCACCGACGGCCAAACCGCCCAGGTGGATTTGGCGCTTGTAGCGGTGAAATAGCGGACGGGGCTGTGCTTGACGTGGGCGTACTGATTCACCCCGCGGCACGGCGTGTTTACTGGTCCCCGATTTCGCATAACCATACGCCAAGCGGGTCGAACGCGAGTCGCAGGGACTTCGGCTCGGCCATCGGGATCGCTTTGTCCGTGCCGAAGCGCGTCACGGTCGCGGGTTCGAAGGGCAACGTGAACGTTGTCTCCTGCGGTTCCGGCGAGTTGTTTACGGCGATGAGGTAGGTCGTCGTGCCTACCTGCTTGACGGTCCAGTTGAGCCACTCGGCATCGTCCGTGGTGATGGCCGGGGGTTCGTCTACGGACAACAACGCGGGGGTCATGTCCTTCACTTCCTGCACGACGGTTTTGAACTGGGGCCAGTAGCTCTCGAAATCGAGCCCGGCATTCCGTTGCGGCAAGTACATGTTGAACCAACTGTAGAAAATGAGGCCGTTCGCGCCTTCGGCGATGCATTGCCACGTCATGTTCCGCACTTCTTCGATGGTCGGTTGCCGGTACTGGTCCGCCTTCTCTTCCCGGTACGCGCCCCAGTTAAACACCTGCGGCACCATCCACACCGGCCGCGCGCCGTGCATGGCCTCGACCGTTTTGCGCGTCCACTCGCCTGCCATGGCCGCGGGCTTCTCCGGGATGGGGTAAGGGTCCGTGCCGATGGCGTGGCAGGTGTCGAAGTAGCCGCCGATTTCGCCGATCTGATACAGCACCGACCACGTCGGATGATTCGGGTCGAGTTCTTCGACCCATTCCTTATGCAGGATGAGCCGGTCCAATTGCGTCAACGGCGCTTCGTCATTCAGGTACCACGCCAGCAGCGCGGGATGATCTCGGAGTGCTTCCACCTTCTTCGCAATGAACGGTTGCTCGTCGTCTTCAGTCTTGATCGCATCACCCAAATGCCCAAGAAATGCGTAGCAGTCCTTCACGGAATAGATGACTTTCAACCCGTGGGCATCGACCAGGTCCATGTCATCCCGGCTGATCATGTGGTACGGCATCAGACAATTGAACGGGCTGTCCGCGAAAATGCCAAGCGATTCTTCATCGACGCCACCCCAATACATACCCAGCGGGAAAAAGGGTTTCCCCTCGTAGATGAGCCGATTGTGTTCGTCGATATACGCGGTACGCTTCGGTATGCCGGCCAGGCGCACCACTTCGCACGATTTCGTTGAGAGCACCTCGCCGGTATCGTTCTTCCGCAGCTCCACCGCGATCGTGTACCGCCCCGACGTGAGTGATGCGCCTGGCATGTGCAACACGTCTTCCAGCGATTCCGACACGGCCTGCGTACCGGACGCAACCTTCGCGCCGTCGCCTGCGTTCACCATCGTCCAGTACAACGTCACGTCGCCATTCGATACCGGATAGTCCTTAAGGTTGCTCGTCTCCGCGACCACGCGAACTGCTTCCGGCCCTTCGTCCGTGATTTCGCCGCGATAATTTGGACTCAGCAGTTTAATCGCAAGTGGATCGTCGCGGTGCTCCCGTACTTCGACCTCATCCCACCACGCCGTTCCCGTCATTCCTTTGCGCACCTAACACGCAACAGTGCCCCCCACGACGCCTTCCGGCACCGGGGCGGACACGCCTTCCAGTTGCGTCCAGTCCGTCGTGCCCTTCAGCCCCGTCCGGCAATAAGCGCCTCCGGCCCACTTGCCGTCGGCATCCACGTATTCGATACAAATCGTCGCGCCGTGATCCTCTCCCTCGATGCCCTCCGATTTCACCCACGCGCTGAACCGGTATTTCTTCCCCACTTCAAAGGGCAGATGCTGCGCGCACAACACATATTTATCCGGATCGGCATTCACAAACTTCAGCGAAGCCTCGCCGGAATGCGCTGCGGCGGTGTCGCGGCTGTACGCGCTCCGATCGCCGCTCCACCCGGCGGGTAGCCCGCTGTCCGACGCTTCCTCGAACCCCGAATTCGCAACCAGATTCGGCGGGTCCCACTCCTCCGCGAAGACTTGGAATCCCGTGGTCAATAGAATTGCGAAAACCATTTTGCTGATGCTCACCGCCAAACTCCTTCATCGTACCGGCGCGATTTCCTGCGCTCGGGGAAATCCTCAATCAGAATCCCAAGTTTAGCTCCCTCCACGCGCTCTTCCAAGATGACCCGTAGGCGGACGATCATCCCACCGGCTTAGGAGCGAGAATGACCGGCCTTGCTGCAATCTTGCGTGCTCTTCTTTCGGCGAGTGCTCAAAATGGTCGAACTGTCGACTGGCCAGGTACGGGCCAAACCCGGTACAGTAGTCGCAGGCTCTTATCCGGCTGATTCAAACACCGACTGCGGCGCATGGGCGCGCGTGCGCCAGTCCGCAGACTTGCGAGTACAACGTCATGCCGAACACTGCGCTCATACGCGGGCCCGCACTACATGCGGGCATCCTCATCATCAGCGCCGTGGGCATCGCATACCAGATCGTGCTGATGCGCGTGTTTACCATCGGCCAATGGCACCACTTTGCGTACATGGTGATCAGCATCGCCATGCTGGGATTTGGACTCAGCGGCACGCTGCTCGCCTTGGCTAAATCACGATTGCGCGGACGCGAGACGGGGCTACTATGCTGGAGCACGCTGCTGCTCGCGGTTTCGTTGGTCGCGTGCTATGCCCTCAGTCAGCGCATTCCCTTTGAAACGCTCCAACTCGTCACCTTGCAGGGGCAGTGGCGCAACCTCGTCGCCCTGTATGTCCTGCTGACCCTGCCGTTTTTCTTCGTCTCCACCTGCATTATGTGCGGGTTCATGCTCGCGCCCCGCGCCGTGGGGCGGCTCTACTTCGTCAACATGTTCGGTTCCGGACTTGGCGCGCTGGCCGTTATCGTCCTTCTACGCTACCTCCACCCGGCCACGTTGCCCTACGGATTCGCGGTCGTGGTTGCCCTCGTGTTCTCCCTCCTCGTGTGGCGTCGACGTTTTGGAGTTGTACTTGGGATCAGTGCTGCCGCGGTATCGCTCGTGCCAATCCTCACGGGCTGGATACAACCGATTCGCATCTCCGAATACAAGGGGCTGTCCTATGCGCTCCAACTGCCCGACGCGGGGATCGTCGCGGAAGCCGTGAGCCCCTTGTCACACATCACCGCCGTCTCGTCAAAGCAGATTCGCGAGACGCCCGGCCAGATCTCCAACTACCCCATGGACGATCTGGGGCCATTGCCCGAACAGATTGGTTTATACTTCGACGCGGGAGCCGTGTCGCCTGTCAATCGCTTTGAAGGCGACCTCGATTCCGTCGCGTATCTGGATTACGTCACGTCGGCCGTGGCCTATCGCGTCGCGCCTGAGCGTCCACACGTAGCCGTGATCGGTTCCGGTGGCGGCACGGATGTCCTCGGCGCTCTTGCGCATAACGCATCCCACGTGACGGCCGTCGAAGTGGATCCCGCGGTCTTCGACATGGTGCGCGGACCGCTGGCCGAGTTCTCCGGTCAACTCTACAGCCGCGACGACCTTTCTCCTGTCATCGCGGAGGGCCGCGGATTTCTCCAATCCAGCGACGAACGGTTCGACCTTATCATGTTGCCCGTGCAGGGGTCCTTCCTCGCGTCAACTGCGGGCGCGCACGCGGTGAGCGAAAGCTACCTCTACACCACCGAAGCCCTGAGCATCTACATCGACCGCCTCACACCCGGCGGCGTCCTCTCCATGACCTGCTGGCTCGACACGCCGCCGCGCACCGCATTGAAACTTTTCGCCACGGCCGTTGAAGCGTGCCGCCGGTCCGGCATCGAGCATCCGGAGAATCATCTTGTATTCATCCGCACCTGGAATGTGGCCACCGTGCTGGTCTCGCGCGCGCCGTTAGACGAAGGCGCGATCGCGGCCGTTCGCGAGTTCTGCGATGCCCGCTGGTTCGACCTGTGCCACTTGCCGGGCTTGCGTGAAGAAGAAGCGAATCGCTTCGTTCTCCTCGAACAGCCCACGTACTTCCGCTTCGCGCAGGAAGTCCTCTTCGGCGACCCGGAGCGGGCCTATCGCGAGAGTATTTTCTACGTGCGCCCGGCGACGGACGACCGCCCCTACTTCTCCCGCTTCGTGAAGTGGCGCACGCTGCCGGGCTTACTGCGTCAGTTCGGCGCGAATTGGCTGCCCTACATGGAATGGGGGTACCTCGCCCTCGTGGCCACGCTGGTGCAAGGAATTGCCGTGAGCCTGATCCTGATCCTCGCGCCGCTCGTGTTGTTTGCGCGCACGAAGACCAGCCCCAAGGCCAGGCGCTGGGTGCTCATCTATTTCGCGGCCCTCGGGTTCGCGTTTATGTTTCTTGAGATCGCCTTCATCCAGCGCTTCATGTTGTTCCTCGCCTACCCTATGTACTCCGTCACCGTCGTATTGACCGCGTTCCTGGTCTTCTCCGGACTCGGTAGCCTCTACGCCCATCGCGCCATGCAACGCGGCCGCAATCCAATCGTCACCACTGTCGCGGCGATCGCTTCTCTTTCCCTGGTCTATCTGTTCCTATTGGGCAGCCTCTTTACCTTCGGCTCGGGGTGGCCGGACGCCGGGAGGATAGGAAGCAGCATCATGCTCCTTGCGCCGATAGCATTCGCCATGGGCATCCCGTTCCCGTTGGGCCTCCAGTACGTATCCACCCACCACGAACCGCTCCTCCCCTGGGCCTGGGGCATCAACGGTTGCGCTTCCGTAGTCGGCGCGCTCTCGGCGAGCCTGTGCGCGGTGCATCTCGGATTCCGCGCCGTCGTGCTGATTGCAGTTGCCGCATACATAGTGGCGGCATTCGCATACGTGCGAATGGCTTCAGCACGGTCCCGTTTACTTACTCCGGCAAAATGATCGCCCGGATAAGCCCATCTTCCGAACCAAAAATACACACTTCTTGATCACCGTTGGATGCCGCGACAATGAGGGGATGCCCGGCGATCGCGGCGGCAGCCCGTTCGTCGCGCCAGCGTTCGTCGCCGGATCCATCCAGACACACGAGCGCGCCGTGGCGGGTGGGCGCGAGAATCCTCGCATCGGTACCGGCGCCGCTAACGGCAGGCGTCCCGCTAAGTTCCATCGGAATCTCCCAGAGCGTCTCCAGCGCCGCTGACAAGCAATACAGCCGTTCGTCGGTGGCGACCAGGATTTCCTGGCCGGCATTCTCCAACAGTTCGCCGCAAGCGATCCCGATCGCGGGTTTGGATGCGACCGCTTCCTCATGCAACACGGAACCTGCTGCCGCGTCGACGACGGCAATGGTCCCGTTCGCCAAACCCACGACGACGTTCCACTGCCAATCGCCATTCAGATCGGCAATCAGCATGGGACAGGCGGAGTTCCCTGAGCCTCCCA
>JAHDWY010000036.1:0-2787 GCA_023384315.1 Candidatus Hydrogenedentota bacterium
AATCCGAACGGGTTTTCCGTCATCCGCGAAGAACTCTTCTACTCCGCTTCAGTATCCCAAATTGACTACTAGTTAAACCTGTGGAGTCGGACTATTCGCGCTTTCTTTCAATCTATCAATTGCATCGTGAGCGGCGCGACGCACATGACCGTCCTGATCGTTCAACAACTCCTGAATAACTTTCTCGACATCGGTCATTCCAAATGCACCTGCAAGCTCACACGCCCAGGTACGATGCCGTGGGATTTCATCTGCGAGGAAACAGTCAAAAAGCTCGCGCCAATTCTTCTTGCCGACGCGATCCCGAAGCACCCAAGCCGCTTCCTTACGAACGATTTCTTCCTGTTCACGCCGGTATAGAGTAAAGAGCCTCTGAAAGTCGCCATCTTCCCAAAGATCCGAAAGCGCTGTGATGGCAGCAATCCGGGTCGAATCGGCCGACGAATCAAGAAGGCTAATGATGATGTCGTGAGCAGAGCGGAGGCCCAGAGAGGCAGCCGTATTACACGCTTCTCTAACAACTTGATCTGACGGGTCCTTGAGACGCTCAAGGATATCCCTTTCCAGTTCCCGGCCATCGGGATGCGTCGCGATGGCACCAACAGCGGCTCGCCGGAAATGCGTATCGGGTGACGAAAGTTGCTCTGCTAGAACGCGGAGCGACTCACCGCCAGGACGATATCCCAGTGCGATGAAGGCAACCCAGCACTGTGGCGGTGGCGCACATAGCATTGCTCTAAGTTCGTTGAAGCTTGCATCGTAGGGAATCACTATACCGTTGAAATCGTCCGGTCTAACTTTCGTCTTATTCGGCATAGCAGTGTTTTCCCGCTTGCAAGAATCGGCACGCTCAGTATAGAACCTGAGCCCTATCCGTGACGTTTAGTTTCAATAGTACGACTCTGCTTGTCCCTGTGCAAAACGAGGAAGTCAACCTAGCCTGCCAGTTCCTTCAACCGCGCTTCATCCAAGTCTAGGCCCAGGCCGGGGCCTTCGGGGACTTTGAGGCGGCCGTCTTTGAATTCGAGGGGGTTGGTGAAGAGCGTGTGGAGGTCGCTGTGCATCGCGCCTTCGGCGAGTTCCTGGGCCATGTCGTTGGTGACGAAGACGGCGGTGTAGTGGAGGTTGGCGGCCTGGCCGATGGTGGGCTGGGTCTGGTGGGGACAGAGCAGCTTGTGATGGGCCGAGGCGAGCGCGGCGATCTTGACGGCTTCGGAGATGCCGGCGCATTTCACGAGGTCGGGTTGGACGATGTCGGGATTGGCCTGTTCGATGAGGTCGCGAAACTGCCAGCGCGTGTATTCGTGTTCGCCGGCGGCAACGGGGACGTCGACCGCCTCGACGACCTGCGCGTAGCCCGCGTAGTCGGTCTGGGCGACGGGTTCTTCGTAGTGGATGACGTTGAACGCTTCGATTTCCTTGCCCACGCGGATGGCAGTGTGCGCGGAGTATCCGTTGTTCACGTCGTAGCCGAGATCGATGCCGTCGCCGATGGCGCTGCGCACGGCGGCCAGGGTTTCCAGGTCCTTCTTTACGTTCGCATCCGGTGGGATGGGACCGTAGTCCATGCGGACCTTCACGGCGGTGAAGCCTTCGGCGACAGCTTTTTCCGCGCGTTCGGCCATCTTCTCCGGCGTGGATTGCGCGCCGCCGCCGATGCTGGCGTAGACGCGGACCCAGTCGCGGCGTTTGCCGCCGAGCAGTTGGCTGATGGGAAGCCCGGTGACCTTGCCGAGGATGTCCCACAGGGCGATGTCGATTCCGGCGAGAGCCTCGGGTTGCAGGCCCATGACGCCCTGCTTGTAGGTGCGGTAGAAGACGCGTTCCCAGCAGCGTTCGATGTCGAGGGGGTTCATGCCGATGAGCAGCGCGGCGAATTCGTTGGCGATGAGGTGCGCGGCGGCGGGCGCGTTCATGGGGCTGACCTCGCCGATGCCCGTAACGCCCGCGTCAGTACGGACCAGCACGAAACACTTGCTGCCTTTCAACACGTAGGGTTCGACGGCGGTGATCTTGAGGGTGTGTTCGGCGGCGTGGGCGGCGAACGGTGGCAACACATCGGCGAGCGCCAGTGCGCCTGCGGCGCACAGCGAGCGTTTCAGGAACTGGCGGCGGTCAAGCATGATGCGTCACCTCCCACGTGTTGGAATAGCGTCAATACACTTTAAAGTATTGGCAACTTCTTTGAAGAACATCCCCCTTACCCCCTTCAAAGGGGGATTTTGATCATCTGAATCTAACGGTGAGTTCATGGTATTGCGCGTCATGCGCAAGTTTTCGTCGACCCGAAACACACAACGCAAAGCGTTGTGTCGAATTCCTCCTTTGAAGGGGGCGAGGGGGATGTTCTTCTCTTATTGCGCCGAAGTCGTCTCCTGTTTCGCGGGCCGGTCGCAGGAGTCGATGAATTTCATGCCTTCTTCGACGAGGATATCGCCGGTCTTTTCGCCGAGACTGGTGCGGGAGACGTAGTTGTAGACGTCGTAAGCGTAGTAGTCTTCCTTGACGAGGATGTAGCCGAAGGCGTCATTGGTCAGGCCGAAGACCAGGTTGTGATCGCCGTGCATCTTGCGCTTGAAGTAGGAGCCGATGTTCGGCAGGGCTTCTCCGGGGATGGTGATGATCTGGGCGTTGCCGAGGTTGACGACGTTGAACTGGCAGGAGACTTTGTCGCCGGGTTCCAGCATGTCGATCATCACAGGCGAGTTCTTCACGAGATCGAGGATGCCGCTCTCGATGGGGAAGGTAATGCGGGTCGATGCGCAATAGAGGTCGGGGTCGTCCTGT
>JAHDWY010000036.1:2797-14774 GCA_023384315.1 Candidatus Hydrogenedentota bacterium
CTTCCCAGGTATAGCGTTCTTCGCGGCTGCCTTCGATGCGGTTGTCCGCCGTGACCATGGCGCCCTGGGCGCTGTTCATGAAGATGGCGGTCCCGCCGCCGTTTGACGCAATGCGCTCGTAGAAGGGTCCGCACAAATCGGGACTGAGAATTTTGGAATCGGTGCTCAGAATCTCGGGGTGGATGGCGAAGTTCACCAAGGTGGACATGGGTTCGCCGTCCGCATCCAGCACCTGAATGACGTGACAGCGCGGGTCGTAGAGGCGCGGCGCGTACGAATTCCACGCGATGCCGTCCGCCGCTTCGCCGGTGTTGATCTTCACGGAGGCGGGTCGCGTGTTGGCGCTCGCTTCGTTGATGGCCTCGGCCATGCGGTCGCAAACCGAATCAATGTAATCGAGGTCCGCTTCCGTGCCGCCTTTGCCATCGGGGAAGGCATACATGTCCGGGGCGCTGTGGACGTGGGTCACGCCGATCAGGATATTCTCAGCGGGAATGTCCTTCACTTGCGCGCGCACGCGGTCGCCAAGGGCATGGGGAAAACCCAGAAAGTCCGCGCCGACGATGGCGATGCGGGTGTCGTCGTCTACCAGGACCAGCGCGCGCACGGTCAGATCACCCTGTTGTTTGGTGGGCATGACGGATGGGCCCGTGCCGCCGGAGATGGGCAGCAATTTGTCCGGCGTAACGTCGCGCACGGCGACGCCGGCTTTGAACTCCGCGTTCGCGGCAAGTGCGAAAATGACGGAAACGATGCAGGCGAAAAACTGGCTGAGCTTCATATCATCTACTCCTCAAGAAGTGGATCTCCGATCAAAGTGCTGGCACATCGACCCAGCGCCGTTCTTTCCAGGACAGCAGCCCAAGTTCGGCGAGTTGTACGCCCTTCGCGCCTTCTTTGAGATCCCAGCGGAACGGCTCGTCGAGGACGACATGACGGAGGAAGAGTTCCCACTGCACTTTGAAGGCGTTGTCGTAGACCGTGTTCGAGGGCAACTTCTCCCATCCCGCTCGAAAATCGATGGGGTTCTCGATGTCGGGATTCCAGACCGGTTTCGGCGTGGACGCGTCGGGTTGAATCCAGCACTCGCGCAGGCCGGCGACGGCCGATCCCTTCGAGCCGTCGACGTGAAAGGTGACGAGATCGTCGCGGCGCACGCGGGTACACCAGGATGAGTTGAACTGGCACACGATGTTCTGGTCCGTCGTAAACGTGCCGTACGCGGAATCGTCGGTGTCGCAGTCGTAGGGTTGGTTGTTCTCATCCCAGCGGCGTTTGATATGCGTTGCGCCGAGTGCGGACACGGCGGTCACGTTGCCGAAGAGATTGTCGATGACGTAGCGCCAGTGGCAGAACATGTCCAGCATGATCCCGCCCCCGTCCGCTTTCCGGTAGTTCCACGATGGACGTTGCGCGCGCTGGTGCTCGCCGGTAAACACCCAATAGCCGAATTCGCCGCGCACGGAGAGAATCTCGCCAAAAAATCCCGTGTCGATCAGGTACTTCAGTTTGAGCAAGCCCGGAAGCCAGAGTTTGTCCTGCACGACGCCGTGCTTGACGCCCGCTTTCTTGGCTGCCTGGTAAAGGTCCAGACCTTCGGCGGAGGTGGTGGCCACGGGTTTCTCGCAGTACACGTGTTTGCCGGCGGCGATGGCTTTCTTCACATCCGCGTGGCGGCGCAGCGTCGTCTGGGCGTCGAAGTACACGGGGTACTTCGCATCCTTAAGCAGGGTATCCACATCCGTGGAATACGGCAAGTCGCCGTGGGCCGCCGAGAGTTTCGCGAGTTTCGATTCATTTCGGCCAACGAGGATCGGCTCGGGCATGATGACTTCGCCGTCGCTTACGGGGATTCCACCCTGTTCGCGGATGGCGAGTATGGATCGCACGAGATGCTGGTTGGTGCCCATGCGTCCCGTGACGCCGTTCATGATGATTCCTACTGCATGCGTCTTCATGTGTGTTCCTTCACAACTACAATCCGCCCGCGTGGATTACGGACGCGCCAATGACTCCCCGCGATTGCTCAGGCGTATGCCAGCAGAAAGGCGCTGCACGCGACCGCGAACCCTCCGGCGACCGCCGCGACAAGATACAAGACGATTTCGCGGTCCACGTTGGTCGTGTCGATGCTGCGTTCCTTGCGTAACATGGCCCAGCAGGCCAGAAACAGCAAAATGGCTGCGCACGCGAACCACACGGGGCCGTATTTGGGCATGGCCATCCAGATGAACAGCGGAATCAGCACGGGCCCCAGGTACCAGAGGGGCAGCTTCTGAAACTCGCCGGGATTGGCCGTCGGCTCGATGCGCAACTGGTAGCGCTCTTCGCCGGTAACTGGAGTGGACTCTTCCGAGGTTTCTTTTTCCATAGCTAAGGTTCCTCGAACGCTATGACCGCAACCGATTTCTACGCGTACGGTTGGTCGAAAAACGTCAGGTAATGCCCGCCGTTTGCGAGCCGCAGCAGATAGACCGCCAACTCCATCGCGTGGTAGTCGCCCCACATGGACGACTCCCCGAAGGGCACCTTTTTCCCTCGGGGCACGTAATCCCAGCCGTTGGGCCGGTGATAGGCCGAATGGAGGATGAGGCCTTGATGTTTGGGATTTTCGGACAAATACGGCGCGGAAAACAAGGTTTCGGCGACGAGCAGCCCGGCCTGGTAGTACTTGCGTCCCGCGTCGACCAGTCCCAGCACGCGCCCGAGCCGCAGCAACCCTTGCGCGGCAATCGCGGCCGCGGAGCTGTCCACCGGCTCATAGGGGTTGTCCGGTTTCGACGGCTCGTCGAGGTGGCCGGGCATCTGCGCCAGCCCCGGCGCGCCGGTATCCCAATAGGGAATCCCGTCCGCCGCGGTGCTCGCGATGTAGAAATCGGCGGTGGCCCGCGCCGCGTCGACCATCATCCGCTTGAGCTTGGTACGTCCGCCGTAGGGTTTGAGGTCCGCGTCGTCGATGGCGCTGAGGCATTCGAGTTGCTCGGCGAATCCCAGAAGAACCCAGGCCAGCCCGCGGGTCCATGTCGAGAAGGGCGAATACCCCTGCTGGGTGCTGGGACAGCGGTATGCGCCGTCCGTCACATTAAAGATGCTCTCGTGGGAGACCCGCCCGCGCAGGTCGTAGGCGTCCCGGCCGGTGCCGTAGTACACATTGTACTTGGCGGTGTTTTTCATGTGCTCGATGGCGCGCCCGAGGAGGGAGATCTTGCGGTCGTTCTCTCCCATGAGGCAATGGCCGAGTTGATGGGCCAGCACCAGGGCGCGGCAAGATCGGATCGTGTCGCTGAACAGGGAATGCGGGCCGTTGAAAGAGCAGATGTATCCGGTGCCGTCGGCGATGGTGGTCCATCGCGATGCCTGCACGGCGCCGGAGGCTTTCAGCGCCAGCGCGAACATCTCCATCGCGTCGGCGGATTCCTGGGTTCGCCCTTCGCGCGCGAGACGGCGGAGGTTGCCATACGTCGATACGTTGTTGAAGCCGTGATCGTGAACGCCGATATGGGTGACATGCGGCGCCATGTGACGGACCGTGTGGTCCCGTCCCATCCGGAGGAACCGTTCGTCGCCGGTGGCATCAAACTGCAGGATCTGGCAGCCGTATTGGAACCCTTGCGTCCATTCCGTCCAGCCGCGGGCGGTGTACTTGCCACGCCGGGTGAAGACGGGTGCGCCTCTTGTCGAGTCCCACGTGCGGTCAAGGTCCAGGATCTTCCCACCCGCCAACTCGAAAAAGCGGTCGAGGGCCGGGCGCAGATTGCCGGGTTTTCGTTCGCGATTCAACAGCATATGAGTGGATGTATCCCGCGTGGCCGTATCGAATTATGAATGGCGACGGAGTCTTCCCAAGCAACTCCGCATCGGCCCCCACTATACCATTCCAGGCGGGGGTGTTAAACGGGACCGGGCGAGTCTCCAGAGGCGGGTTGCCGGGAGCGCCAGTAGTTGGCCAGTGCCGACCCCGTCAGGTTGTGCGCGACGCTGAACAGGCTGGCCGGGAGCGCGACGAGGGCGCTGTCGAAATGGGCTTTGGCAAGGGCCACGCCGAGTCCGCTGTTTTGCATGCCGACTTCGACGGCGATGGTGCGCCGCGCGGAAATGGGGAGGCGGAAGAGCGTCGCGAGTCCGTATCCGAGGCTCATGCCAAGGAGGTTATGGGCAAAGACAAGTGCGCCCAGAATGCCGAGGGCGTCGGCCAGCGTGTCGCTGGACAACGCCACGATGGCGGCAATGATCAGTACAATGACGAGCACGGAGATTGCCGGAAACACGGACAGAAAACGCTCGACGCGGCGTCCTGCGAAATACCGGATCAGAAAACCCGCGCCAACGGGTATGAGCACGATCTTGACGACGCTCATGAAGAGTCCCCATGAATCGACCGGGAGGAAGGATCCGCCCAACACGCCGATGAGCCACGGCGTGACCAGAATCGCCAGTATCGTCGAGCAGGCGGTCATGGTCACCGAGAGCGCTACGTCGGCTTTTGCCAGGTACGCGATTACGTTCGAGGCCGTGCCTCCGGGGCAGCAGCCGAGGATGATGAAGCCCATGGCGAATTCAGGGGAAAGCCGGAATCCTTTGGCGATGGCCCAAGCGACCAGCGGCATGATCAAGAACTGGCCGAGGACGCCGCAGAGGATGGCGCGCGGCATTCGTGCGACCCGCGCGAAGTCGTCAGGGACCAGCGTCATGCCCATTCCAAACATGATCAGGCCCAAGCCCGGCACGATTCCCGGCGCGAGCCACGCAAACGGTCGGGGTATCAGATAGGCCGCAACCGAAAACACGACAACCCACAGGACAAATCTGTTAGTCCAAAACGTCTGGAGCTTCTTATCCATGGATTGGCTAACCTCGCTTGCGGTGACGGGCAGTCTGACAAAGCACCGGGGCTTGTTCAAGACATGGCTGCACGGAATTTTGAAGATGGACCCCCACGTTCGCGAGGGTGACGGTCTGGGTGCCTGCCAAGGTTTGGGTTCTTCCGCGTGGGGGCGCTGGACGGGGTCTGAAGATGGGCCCCCGCTTTCGCGAGGGTGACGGTGTGGGGGTGGCTCGAGGGTTTGGCTTTTTCGGCGTGGGGCGCTGGACGGGGCGAAAGTTGTGCGAATGCGGAGAGTAAGCTTGACCCCGACTTCGGGGGATGCTACTTTCTGGGTTGGTGCAAGCAACGCAAGGATTTCACACGGGTGGAGTCTGTTCATCGTTCTGACAAAGGAGGAGAAACGATCATGGGTTTGAACGCCCCCGATATCGACCTGGAGTCGGCCCGGCGCGTGGTAGATGCTGCGCGGAAGAAAGCCGCTGACCTCGACTGCAAGATGAACATTGCCGTCGTGGACGTTGGCGCGAATCTGAAAGCCTTCGCCCGGATGGACGGCGCATGGCTGGGAAGTATCGACATCTCAATCAAGAAGGCGCGGACCGCGCGATTCTTCGACATGCCGACGGGCGCGATTGGCGAGCTGAGCCAGCCCGGCGGATCGCTGTTCAACATTGAGGTGTCGAACGGCGGTCTGATCACCTTCCCTGGCGGGGTACCGCTGAAGGACAAGTCGGGCAACGTCGTGGGCGCGATCGGTGTCTCCGGGTCGACTGTTGAGAACGACCACGCATGCGCAACCGCGGGGGCGGAAGCGCTCTAGGCCAACGTTTATTCTCGGGGAGACCGTTCGTGAGAAGCGGTCTCCCCTTCTCCCCCGCCGCATCTGAATATCCGCAGTAACCTTGCGCATCAGCGCCCCTTCCGAGGAGAAAGGACTCAACGCATCATGGGTCACACAATCTGCATCATTCCCGGAGACGGAATCGGACCGGAGGTCGCCACGGCCGCGCGGCGCGTCATCGACGCTTCGGGGGTGTCCATCGATTGGGTGGAGTTGCCGGCTGGCGCGGGCGCAGTGGAGAAATTCGGCGAAGTCCTTCCCGACGATACGGTCCGGGCCATCGAGGCGCATCGGGTCGCGCTGAAAGGACCTGTGACTACGCCTATCGGGGGCGGATTCACGAGCGTGAATGTGGGGTTGCGCAAGCGGCTCAATCTCTACGCGGCGGTGCGGCCGGTGCGATCGCTGCCGGGTGTGAAGACGCGTTATGAAGACGTGGATCTCGTAGTCGTTCGGGAGAACACGGAGGGTCTCTACTCAGGACTGGAGAATGAAATCACCGCGGGCGTGGTGCAGAGTCTGAAGATCGCCACGCGCACGGCGTGCGAACGCATCGCGCGGTACGCCTTCAACTACTGCCATGAGCGGGGCCGCAAGCGCGTCACGGTCTTTCACAAGGCGAACATCCTCAAGAAATCCGACGGCCTCTTCCTGACTTGCGCGCGGGAAGTTCGCGATGCCATGGCAAACGGCGTCGAGTATGAGGAACTCATCATCGACAACGGCTGCATGCAGCTTGTGCGCGACCCCACGCGTTTCGACGTGGTGCTTATGGAAAACCTGTACGGCGATATCGTGAGCGATCTGTGCGCGGGGCTGGTCGGCGGTTTGGGTGTTGTGCCGGGCGCGAACATCGGCGACGGATGCGCGGTGTTCGAGGCGGTCCATGGAAGCGCGCCGGACATCGCGGGGCAGAACCTTGCCAATCCGTTGGCGCTGATCATGAGCGGCGTGATGATGCTCAATCACCTGGGCGAGACCGGGGCCGCGACACGAATCCGGGACGCGTACGACGCCGTACTCGCGGAAGGCAACCCGGCAGAGTTAACTCGTGACATAGGCGGCACGGGGGGCACGAGCACGTTCGCGGACGCGCTAATCAAACGATTGGGATAGGGGAAAGTCCGCGCTGATTCCGCGGAATCGGGATCACGTATCACCGAAGGCTTTCTTCGCCCTGATGACGCAGCTCGCGTCGCTGCACCCGCCGCTGTCGGTCATGATCCAACCTTCGCCGTTGCGTTCAAAACCCATTTCGACCCCCGCATACGTGGGCTCCCCCGAACTCCGGGTGTTCTTGACGAATAGGTCCACCTTTCCAAAAGCGGTACCGAAGAAAACGTACTCGCGCGCGGTGGTCACCACAGCCACGGTTGCCGTGTCTGGCTTGCCTTTGTATGGTTGGCGGTAGTGGGCTATCTCGTCCTGGGCGGATTCGTAGAGGCTTTCCCGCAACCGGTAGTCGTCGACCGCGTGGTAGGCCCAGGCCGCGCACGTGCAAAACAGAAGGACCACCAAAATCCGGGTGCTCGCCGATAAGCGCCGCTTTTCCAATGACATCCGGACTTCCCTCTCTGCCAGACCGTTGGCCTCAATCACGCAACCCACGTGTACATTCACAGAACCCGTGCGCACAGGTCAGTGATTTCCATGCCGGAGACAACCTTGCTCGACTCGGGCACTTCATGCAGTATACTCGGTACTGCTTGGTTTGTTGACCCTTCGAAGCTGCATGCAGGTGACTTACAGGATGTGGAAATCGGCAATATTGGGGCGTGTCAGTATATGCGGCCGCGCGGGGCGCGGGGCGGCGATGACGTTGTCCATTCTGTGCTGCGCCACGCTGAACCTGGCAGTCTCCGATGATTCGGCTATCCAGTTCGACCGGGATATTCGCCCCATTCTCTCCGAGAATTGTTTCGTGTGCCACGGCCCGGATGCAGCCGAACGGAAGGCGGATTTGCGGCTGGACGACGGGATAGACGCCTACGAGGAACAGAAGTCCGGATTGCCGACCGTTGTTCCCGGGAGGCGAGCGCACAGCGAATTGTACCTCCGCATCGCGAGCGACGATCCGGACGAGAAGATGCCCCCCGCCGATTTCAACAAGACGCTGTCCGCCGAAGAGATCGAGTTGATCGGAGCGTGGATCGACGCCGGCGCGCAGTGGGAGCAGCATTGGTCTTTGAAACCAATGGAACGGCCTGCTATTCCCGAGGTAGGCGAGCCGGAATGGCCGAAGAACGACATCGACTGGTTCATTCTCGCGAAGCTGGAGTCGCGCGGGCTCACACATAGCCCGGAAGCCGACCGGCGCACGTTGATCCGGAGGCTGACTTTCGACCTGCACGGATTGCCGCCGACTCCGGAGGAGGTCGACGCGTTTGTGTCCGATCCAGACCCCGATGCCTACGAGAAATTGGTCGAACGCCTGTTGGATTCCCCCCGCTATGGCGAACGTTGGGGGCGGCACTGGCTGGACGTGGTCCACTACGGCGACACGCACGGCTACGACAAGGACAAGCGGCGGGATCACGCGTGGCCGTACCGGGACTATGTCATCCGCGCACTCAACGCGGACAAACCCTACGACCGGTTCATCCGCGAACAGATTGCGGGGGACGTGTTGTATCCGGAGGATCCGGACGGGATTGTCGCCACAGGGTTCATCGCGGCGGGGCCCTGGGATTTCGTCGGCCATGCCGAACTCCGGGAAGGCACCAAGGACAAGAAGATCACGCGGCTGCTGGATCGCGACGACATGGTCGTGAACGCGATGGGGACCTTCATCAGCGCGACGGTGCAGTGTGCGCGGTGTCACGACCACAAGTTCGATCCCATTTCACAAGAAGACTACTACGGTCTTCAAGCCGTATTCGCCGGTGTGGATCGGGCGGACAGAGCGTACGACACGGATGCGGCCGTTCACCACGAGCGGCGGCTCCTGGAAGCGCGGCAACGCGATTTGCTGACTCGCAAAGAGCACGTAGATTCTGTGGTGGCCGCGGTAACGAGTCCGGAAATCGAGTCGTTGGACGCGAAACTGGCTCCCCTCCGCGAAGAACGCGCGGCGTTGGAGAAGCAATCGAAGTCGAGTCCGAGCAATGGGTATCACAGCGCAATTGCGGCGTCGCAGGACACCGCGAAGTGGGTTCAAGCCGATCTGGGTGAACCTCAGGCAATCGACACGATAACGCTCGTGCCCGCGCGGCCGACCGATTTCGCCGATACACCGGGTTTTGGCTTTCCGTTGCGGTACCGGGTCGAGATCTCCGAGTCGGCGGACTTCTCGCGCAGCGTTGTTATCGAACAATTCGCCGATGCGGATGCGCCGAATCCGGGCGACAAGCCGCGCGCAGTACCGGTCGGGGGGTTGACCGCGCGGTATGTGCGCGTCACCGCGACCCGGCTCTGGGAGCGCACAGACGACTATGTGTTTGCGTTGGCGGAGTTGCAGGTGCAGGCGAACGGCGTCAACGTTGCCGAGGGCAAGCCGGTCACCGCGCTGGATTCGATCGAGGCCGGACGTTGGAGCACGAAGTACCTCGTTGACACGTTCAGCAGTAGAGCTTCACTCCTTGCCAAGAAGGATGGCGAGAGCCAACTCGCAGAAATGGATGCCGCCATCGCTGCGCTCGCCGAGGAGCGAACGCAAGCGATCGATGCCTTGCTGGATGATGCGACGAAGTCGGAACGCCGCGAAGTGAGCGAGGCGCTGGCAGAGGTTACGGCAAGGTTGGCGGCGCTGCCCGAGCCGGCGAAAGTCTACGCTGCCGCGCCGGACTTCAAGGCGCAGGGCGCCTTCACGCCGCCGGACGGGCCGCGCGAAGTTCACGTACTCGCGCGTGGCGACGTGATGCAGCCGGGATCGGAAGCACGGCCCGGCGCGCTCGAGTGTGTCTCTTCGCTGCAACCGCGCTTCGCACTCGAGAATCCAGACGACGAAGGCGCGCGCCGGGCAGCGCTTGCGGAGTGGATCGCCGATCCGGCCAATCCCTTTACGTGGCGGTCCATCGTGAATCGCGTGTGGCACTATCACGTTGGGCGCGGCATCGTCGATACGCCCAACGACTTTGGCCGGATGGGGTCTCCGCCTACACATCCAGAACTGCTCGATTGGCTGGCGCTGGAGTTCCTGGATCACGGCGCGTCGTTGAAGTGGCTGCATCGCACGATCGTTACAAGCGCCACGTACCGGCAGGTCAGTCAGACCAACGAGGCCAGCGAGCAGATCGACGGCGGCAATCAGTACCTCTGGCGCATGAATCGGCGTCAACTCGATGCGGAGTCCATTCGGGACGCGGTCTTGTACGTAAGCGGCAAGCTGGACTTCACGATGGGCGGGCCCGGTTTCGACCTGTTCGCATTCGAGGACGACCACTCGCCGCGATACCGCTACAGCGAGTTCGACGTGAACGATCCGAAGTGCTTTCGCCGCTCGGTGTACCGCTTCGTGGTGCGCAGCGTGCCCGATCCGTTTATGGAGTGCCTGGACAGCGCCGACCCGTCGCAGAACGTGCCCGTCCGAAACGAGACACTTACCGCATTGCAGGCGCTGGCGCTCATGAACAATCCCGTGATTGTGAACCAGGCGGAATTCATGGCGGAACGCGTCGCGCGGGAAACGGACACGCCGGAAGAAGCCATCGGGTTTGCATGGCGGCTGGCGCTGAGCCGGGAGCCGACCGAGCGCGAACTGGCAGCAATAGTGCCTTACGGTGAAGAATACGGACTCGCCAACGCGTGCCGCGTCATCCTGAACAGCAACGAATTCATGTTCGTGGACTGACGAATCCGCTATTCGTTCGCTGCACACCACTCGAAGAGGGCGACCCACTCTTGCCGCTGCATTTGCACAAGGTCAGGGGCTCCTTGCCGGTAGCGGCGTTCGACATCAGCGATGAACTCATGCGGGTCATAACCGGGGATGGACCTCATGGCCGGATGCGCGCCAACGCGGCGGAACCAATAGTGGCTGTTGCTGAAGTCGCCCTCGCGCCGGTGCATGATGCCGTGCCAGAACGATCCGGTAGCGTCGTCGATCCCCTGGCTGATGACGTGGCTGCGGTCCAATTCGTCCACATAGAGCCATAGCCCGGCACACAACGCCGGATTCGCAGCCAGGGCCGGTTCGGCGAGGATTCGCTCGACCGTGCCGACATGTGGTGACGGCGCGGTTACAACCAAGTCCGGCATGGCCTGTTCCAACGGATATTCGGCAAGCAGCGGCGCAACGGCGGCCGCGACCGCGTCAGCGAGCTTCATTTCGTATTTCCTCGTGTCGATCATTGCGTGCCGCCGGACAAGAACCCCTTGGGGGTTACGGCTGGCGGCTCGTACTCGAAGGGTACCTCATCCGGCACGACATGCACCTGCGTCGTTACCTTCAAGGGGACGGGGCCGCCCACCGGGTAGGTGAGTTCCACGAAGAAGGCAGTCCACCCTTTTTCGGGTTCCGGCACTCGGGCAATATACACGCCGTTGCCCTGATCCTCCAGGAGCGTGCTGGTCCAAACCTTGCCAATGGTATCGACGCGGAAATCGCGGGCGTCGGGATTGGTGGCCTGCCAGAGGCGTACGGCGCTCGGCTTGTCGACCACGATGACGCGGATAGAATCGTCATTCGCAAGCGACCAACGAAACCGCGGCCGCGGCGTGTCGTTCAGTACGGTCCCATAAAAGGCCATGAGCGATTCCACCGCATCCGTATCGTCAAGTGAGTGGTCGGCGTTGGGCACGTAGCGCAAGTAGGTTTCGCCGGGCAGATTCTCATAATAGAACTGGGCGGAGTCGGGCAAAAAGAACTGATCGCCCGTGGCGTTCATGAGGAGCTTCGGCATGGTATACCTCGAACGGTACTCATAGGGTTCCACGATCTTCAGCAGCGATTCGTATTCCGGAGTGCCCATCCAATCCATGATTCCCATTTCGACGTAGTCGTCCACGGCAGGCGCCCAGAAGCCGTAGACCTCCCAGTGGTGCATGAATGAGGGAACGACGTTCAGCATGTCGATCACAATGGGCACGATGGCTACGACCCGATCATCGACGGCGGCGGTGGTCCACGTGGTCCAGCCGCGCTTGGACCCCCCGGCAACCACGAATTGGTCGACGGTGGCATTGCCGCCTTCGGGACTCGCCAGTACGGACGTGATCGTATCCATGGCGCGAACGGCGCTCTTGGTCATAGGCAGGCGCGCGGGCCAGTTGTCGTCGCCGGTCCGCATGTACTTGTCCCACGTGTAGGCGATGAGCGAGTCCTCGCTACGACCTTCTGTTTCGCCGGCAAAGACGAGGGGCTGATTGGGAAC
>JAHDWY010000037.1:0-2854 GCA_023384315.1 Candidatus Hydrogenedentota bacterium
ATTGAATCAGAATGCTGAGCGGCTCCTCGATCAGCGGTACGTAGAGGCCGCCCAGTAAACACAAGGCCACGAGGAGTGCCGGGGCGAACAGCATCCCCCAAGTTCCTTCGTGCGCTCGCGCGTAAACCTCGGAGTCCCTGGGTTTTCCAAAAAACGGCAACACGGCGAACTGCAGTGAGTAACAAACCGTGAAAGCGGACGCCAGAATCGCCACAGCAAATAGCGATTCCTCGAGGTATAGAATCGGATTTTCCAGGTGCAGCCCGGCTTCCAGGAAAAGCTTTTTTGCAACGAAGCCGAGGGTAAAGGGCGCGCCGGCCATCGAAAGGCACGCGAGCATCGAGAGCGCCGCCGTCCATGGCATCTTGCGCCACAACCCTCCCAGTCGACTGCGATCCCTCGTGCCGGTTGCGTGATCGATGACCCCGCACAGCATGAAAAGTCCGCCCTTGAACAAGGCATGGCTGAGCACCAGCAAGAGGTCGAGCCGCAGCAACTCGTCGCGCGCCAAGCCCCGATAACCAAACCCGAAGTAGGCAACCAACAACCCCAACTGACTCACGGTGGAGTAAGCGAGCAATTGCTTTATATCGCGACTGAACACGGCGAGGTAGCCGCCCACCAGCATCGTCACGACACCGACCCCGCCAACGGGCACAAGCCAGAGGATACTCTCATTGAATATCGGATAGAGGCGACCGATCAGAAAGATCCCCGCCTTGACCATCGTCGCGGCGTGAAGTAATGCAGAGACAGGGGTAGGCGCCTGCATTGCCCCCGGCAGCCAGAAATGGAATGGGAATTGGGCACTCTTCGCAAAAGCGCCGATCAGCATCAACACGAGGGCCGTCGAGCCGGCGGGGTGAGTCAGGATCTTCGGCGCGTGCGCCCATAGCGTGTCCCATTCCAAAAAGGAGTCAATACCAAGATCGGCCCCAATTCGAGACAGTACCCCGATTCCCGCCATCAGGCTCAGTCCGCCCAGGCCAGTCACCAGCAGGGCTCGCTGAGCGCCGAGCACCGCCTCCTTCTTCTCACGCCAATGTCCAATGAGAAGAAACGACGTCAGCGAAGTCAATTCCCAAAATACGAACAGAAGCACCAAGTTGCGGGCCAACACGAGGCCGGCCATTGAACCGATGAAGGCTAAAAGTGATGCGTAGAACCTCTTTGGAGCATCGTCCTCCCGCATGTAGTTTCCGGAGTACTGGAAGACCACCAGGCCGATGCCGAAGATGAGCCACGCATAAAAGAAGGCCGGGCCGTCCAGCCACAAGGAGAAGTCAAGACCGACTTGGGGAATCCAGCGCGCCTTGAATACGAGAGGATCTGTTCCGTTCCATTTCCAGGTCAAAAACCCAAGAAGAAGCAGCGACACGACCACCGTGGCCTGAGCCAGCCGAGGGTAATACTTTTGGTTGGCGCCTCGCAGCAGCAGAAGTACGCACGCCCCCAAGAACGGAGTCAGAATTACCGCCGAAAGAGCCATGCCGCATTATAAGCGTTTGGGGAAAACGGGTCCAAACTAAATCCCGATCTGCAGTTGAGGAAGGGCGTCCACCCATGGAGCTGTCACCACGTAACGGAGAAGTATAAATGGTCGGGGCGACTGGATTTGAACCAGCGGCCTCTTGACCCCCAGTCAAGTGCGCTAACCGGGCTGCGCTACGCCCCGACCGAAACATGGTTGATTGGTTTGTGGTGTATCCTTGCCGAACACACCAAGGGATCATAGCAAATTGCGGAGGTGGAGTCTAATCGGAAATCTGACAGCTTGTTGGCAGGGCAGAAGCGATTACTGCGGGTTCGGAACGGGGTTGGGAATGCTCGTTGGGTCTACCACGCGGTGTCGCTGAACGAACTCGTGAATGGCCGCAGTATCGCGCGCGAATTGGTCGACCGCGTCGGCGGCGGGAGCACCCGAGCGTTCGATCGATTCGATTGCGCGCCCGAAGACCTCCTGAATCTGGGCGTTGTCCGGCTGGCTGGCTTTGATCGTCTTGAGTGATTCGAGGTAGGCAGCCGCCAGGGTTCCGAGCCGCCCCAGCGAAAGGGCCGCCATGCTCTGCACCCAACCATTCGGGTCCTCCAACAAGTCCGCGATGGAACTTGCGGCCGCGGGATTGTATGGGTCGGCGCCCGCCCACAGCGAGGCCACGTAGCCACGCACCTCCTGGTCCTGGCTCTTCAATGCCTCCCCATACCGCTCCCGAAGATCGTGGATATCCAGGAGGGTAATGCCGTCCGGCAGGTTGATGGACTCCAGTGAAAGGTCACGCGGATAGATGGTCAGGGTCGGATAGAGGTCGAGCGCGACGGCCTCTTTCGACACGGCGCGACTGATTCCGCCCTGGATGTGCAACATCCAGCCGTAGTGCATGTCTACGCCGTCGAAGGTCTTCCGCACGCCTTCTCCGGGCAGGATAAATACCTCGCGCAGGGGGGATTCACTCTGGGCGAAACGCGCCAGCACTTCGTTCAACGCCGCCTCGTCTCCGCGGTAGCAGAAATACTCGTTGCCATTGACCCAAGAGTTGTAGACGCGGCTTTCGTGGTTGATCGTCGGCATGATGCCGGGCCAGTCGGAGTAATTCGGCTCGCCCAAAGGCGCATTGCCAAATTCTTCCTGACCCAACCCATAGGCTGAAACGGCCAGAAGGAGAGGCAACGAAAGGCATGTCACCCCGCGAATCGCGTTCATCGTTCGTCTCCTATTCAGGGCCGAGTGCTTAGATGGCATTCCGGCAGGCGCCTTGACCTTAGTATAGAACGAACGACTCGCGAATTCGTTCAACCATCGAAGCGAAAGCGTTACCCGCCCTGCTCTACGCCGCCTTTGAGCAGGCCCTCCGGG
>JAHDWY010000037.1:2864-14755 GCA_023384315.1 Candidatus Hydrogenedentota bacterium
ACCGTCCCAGAAGATATCGCCACCGGGCGCGCCCGCTTCCGCATAGGACGGCGCGACCTTGTACCCGTTGTTGTGGTAGGTGTTCTCCGACAGCACCGTGTGATCGGAACAGGGTTCGATATCCAGGTCGTGCGTGAGGTCAAGACCCGGGCTTCCGGTATGGACGTTCAAAACCGTGACGCCGTACGTCTGGTTATCGGCGATCCAGTTCTGCGTGATCTCCGTCCGGTCGGCGGCCATGACCAGAATGCCGGTGCCGGGAGGAATGTGGGAAACGGTCGACCCGGGCTTGCCGAAGTTCTCGTGGTTGTTGGACCAGATCCGGTTGTTGATTACGCGGCAGTTGTCACCCACTTTCGAGGGGTTGTTCGGAAGCACGAACACGAGGATGCCGCCCGTGTTATGATGGGCGCTGTTGTTGGACACGATGGCGTTTACGCTGTTCTCGATTTCGATGCCCGCCACGTTGTTAAAAACCTCGTTGTTACGCACGATGATGTCGCGGCTTTGCCCCACGTAAATCCCTGCGTCGCTGATGCGGCTGACCACGCAGCCTTCCACAAGCACGCCTTCGCACTCCACTGGATACACGCCGTAGAGGCCTGCATTGTCGATGGTGAGGTTCCGAAATGTCACATTGCGCGTTTTGTTCGCGACGACCCCGTTGCCCTGATAGTTGCGAATGATGAAGTTCTCGATGGTGAAATCGGCGCCGGACACCTGCACGGCGTCGGCGAGTTCGCTCTTGCCCTCAAACACCGGCCATTCGCCGTTCTTTTCCACACCCGCCAGGGTAATGCCGCTCCGCTCAACGGTCACGTCCTCGTTATAGGTTCCTGGATGCACTTCCACGCGATCGCCGGGCTGCGCGCGGTCGACGGCCTCCTGGATGGACTGGCCGGCGCGCACGGTCAATGTCATGCCTTCGGCCTCCACGGAGCGCGAGCTAAGAAGGACGCCGAAGATTACCATCGTCAAGGTGGTCGCGAGTCTTGCGTTGCTCATGCAGGATCCCCTAATTGTTGGTGGCTAGCTTATTGTCTGATGTGCCCAAGAGATCAGGCGGCATGGTCTTCAATCCCTGCGCTTCGAGAAACTCGTTGCCTTCTCCGGTGCCGTCCCAGAGGATGTCACCGCCTGGCAAGTCCGGAAATGCCTTCCGGAATCGTTCGGAAGGATTCGCGCCGTTGTCCGCGATACGATTGTCTCGAATGACGGTGAAGTCGCTGTTCGGTTCCACATCCAATGCGTGGGAAGCGAAATCCTGCGAGGCTGTTGACGACCCCAACCCAATCACCGCAATGCCATAGGTGTCGTTGCCGGTGATGGTGTTCTGGGTGACCTCGGTGCGATCCGCCGCCATGACGATCAGACCCATCCCCGGAGGAATTGACTCCACGATGGTACCGGGTTTGCCGAAGTTAGGACCGTTGTTGTCGAAGATACGGTTATTGATGACGCGGCAGTTGTCACCCACCTTGGATGGGTTGTTCGGTAACACGAAGACCAGCATGCCGCCGGTATTGTTGTGGCAAGAATTATTTTCCACGAGCGCGTTGACGCAATTCTCGATCTCGATTCCCGCGACGTTCTTGTAGGCTTCGTTGTTCCGCACGATGATGTCACGGCTCTGGCCCACGTAGATGCCCGCATCCTGAATCCCCGTGACCGTGCAGCCTTCCACCAGCACGCCCCGACATTCGACGGGATAGACGCCGTACACGCCGGTGTCGATCAAGGTTAGATTGCGAAACGTCACGTTGGTCGCCTTATTGACCGTTACGCCATTCCCTGCATACTTCTGAATGATGAAGCCTTCGATGAGGAAGTCGCTTCCTGAAACATTCACCGCGTCCGCCATGCTGCCTTGCCCATCCAGGATGGGACGTTCGCCGAGCACGTTGCGGCCTACAAGACTGATGCCGTGTTTGTCGACGATCAACTCTTCATGATAGACGCCGGGCAACACTTCGACCCGGTCGCCCGCCTGCGCGCGATCGATGGCGGCCTGGATTGATTGTCCCGGCTCGATGGTGAATGTAACGCCGGACGCGGCCTGTGGCACATCGGTGGCTTGCGTCGTCGCAGACACCGCGAACAGGTCCGCGAACTGATTCGTGGATGGCAGTGCTTCGTCGCTTTCGTTTGGCGTGCGCGTGAGACGCGCATCATCGGCCGTCCCCGCCGACGCCAATTGCACCGGTGGAATCGGGTCCATGGCCTTTGTCGACACGGTGACGACCGGGAATCCGGACGGCACCTCCGCCGGCGGTTCCGGCTGAAGCGACGTGTCCGTCAGCGCCTTGAGAAACGCGACGAGATCGGATTTCTCCTGATCCGTCAAAGTGAACTTGCCGATTTTGTCGTCGATGCCGGGAACGGGGTCCTTAAACTGGCGTCCCCCGCCCTTCGCATAAAAGTCAACGACCTCTTCCAGCGTGGCGAAGACGCCGTTGTGCATGTAAGGGGCTGTGAGTTCGACGTTGCGTAGCGTGGGAACTTTGAAGGCAAACTGTGGCCCCTGCCCCGGCACTTCAGCCCGGCCAATATCCGGCGCTTGCCCGTCCAGGTCCGGCACGCCAATCACGCGAAACGTGTCATCCGCGAAATGCGGGAACCGGTGACATTCAAAGCAACGCGTCTTCACGGAGCGAAACAATTTTAGGCCGCGCTTCTCTTCTTCCGTGAGCGCGTTCATGTCGCCTTGGGTGTAGCGGTCGAATGGAGAATTGAACGAAACGATCGTGCGTTCGAACGCGGCGATTGCCTTCTTCACGTTCTCGAAGCTAACGGCTTCCTCGGGAATACCTCCGAACACCTGGCCAAATC
Organism: Candidatus Hydrogenedentota bacterium; assembly: GCA_023384315.1. Classification (GTDB taxonomy): domain Bacteria; phylum Hydrogenedentota; class Hydrogenedentia; order Hydrogenedentales; family SLHB01; genus JAHDWY01. The sequence continues at coordinate 5,694 of JAHDWY010000037.1, forward strand.
GTTCGACGTACCCCGGGATGGCGAGCAATTCCCGAACCAGTTCGTCCGGGTCCTGCGCCATTTCATCGTGCGCGGTAATAGGGTTGCCCGCCTGATCCTCGAGATCGGTCGCGCGCCCGTCCCAGAATTGAAGGTGACTGTACGCCGCATTCCAAACGGTCGGCGTGTGCCGCTTCAGCACCGCGCCTCCCGCACGGTCGGGACCGATGCCCACACCGCCGACGCCCATTCCCAATTGACGCCCGTCCGCGAATCCGTGGTCCGGATGATGGCACGTCGCACAGGAGAGCGTATTGGGCCCACTGAGCACAGGGTCGAAGTAAAGCAGCTTGCCCAGATCGACCTTCTCCGGCGTCATGGGGTTGGCTTCGAGAGAAGGCATCTTCGGGAACGGGAGTTGAAGACCGGTTACCTTAGGTTGACCTTCGCGGTAGGGTTCCTCTGGAACGTAGGTTCCGTCCTCAATCCGGTAACCGGGAATCGGCGTGGCATCCGCGCCATGCGCCACCCCCCCGAAAGCCACTCCAATGGACAAAACGACAAGAAATACCCGATGTACCATACAACCAATGCCTCACTTCTCGAACCTTGCAGCGCGGGTATACCGGTAGGTACAACCCGGAGCGTTAGTAGAACACAGGCAGCCTGTCCTGTCAATTCCCGTGTCACCCGCGGCAGACGGTGGTACCACTCAAACACCCGGCGCAGCGCACCATGGGAACGCCCGCAGAATCCACTTGCCGCGCGCCTCTTGCACGATTCTCACGCAGGCCTGCTATTATGACGACCGCTCGTTCCTGGTCTACAACGCGAGGCTTGTCAAATGGTTCGGATTTTCACGATCGCCATGCTACTTGTCTTGACGGCGGCGCAGCCTGTCCCCGCCATCGCAGAAGATGGTTCAAATACGTTCTTCTCCGCGCCGATCCTCCTGGGCGCACACCGCGGTGGCGCCGATTTATGGCCTGAAAATACGATCGACGCCTTCAGGCAGGCGGCGGCCCAGTTTCCCGGAATATTGCTCGAAACCGACGCCCGCCTCACCGCCGATGGCGCGGTTGTGCTCATGCACGATGCGACCATCGACCGCACGACCGATGGAACCGGGGCGATATCGGACATGACCTTGGACGAGATAAGGGCGCTCGACGCGGGGTACCGGTTCACCCGGGACAGTGGCGCGACGTTTCCGTATCGCGGAAAAGGGCTGCAGGTGCCGACGCTCGACGAGTCACTGGCTGCACTGCCGGATTCACGCTTCCTGATCGAGTTCAAAGGCGACCCGGCACTGGCTGAGGCGGGTGTACGTATACTCCAGAAGCAGGACGCAATGGATCGCGTGTTGATCGCGTCATTCACACCGGAGACCATGGCGAGGGTACGAGAGCTGGCGCCCGAAGTGCCGACGTGCTACGACTTCACCGATGGCGCAGCAATGCTGACCGCCTTGCGAAGCGATGCATGGGAGGCCTATACGCCCACGAACCCGGTCCTCTCCCTCGACGAAGGCATGCTCCCCCGGTTTCAGATTTCCATGGAGGACTTGCAGCGGATTCGCGGCAAGGGAATCAAGGTGCAACTGCACACGATAAACGATCTCCCCCGCATACGGGAGATCCTGTCGGCGGGGGTGGACAGCATTCTGTCGGACAGGCCAGACCTTCTTGCCGAGGCCATCGCAGAATTCGACCCCGCTCTTACGGGGAAGCAGGCGGCTCTTGACCCTGCTCGGGACGCAACAGCGAAATGAAGTAGATCATGCCCAGGATCGTGTCTTTCGACTTTACCGGGCACATGTAGATCACGCCTTCGCCGCCCTCAACCAGTTCCTTAACCAGCCAGTGCTCCTCGCCGGACCTAAGCGCATCGAGAAACTCCTGGTCCCGCGGATTCCGCAACGAGTTGTGGTCGTAGTCATTCAAGCTGTTGCTTTCCGGGTACCCAAAGCGAGTGACACCCGCGCCGTCAAGCCATTGAACGGAATACAAAAACGGATGCGCGGCATGAAACCCTTCCAGAATGCGGCGCATACCGACGGTATTGTCTCCGTGCATGTAACGACGAACGAGCGATCTTTCGCAGGTTCGCTTTAACGCGTCGCGCGCGAACATAAGTTGCAGATCGTCGAACTCCCCTTTTGCCGCTGCATCCTCTCCCTCGACGACCTGAACCATCGCCACGCGCCACGTGGTGCCGTACAGGTCCACCGAGGTCCAGTGAAGACTTCGCTTGGTGCGCGCATCGCTTTCCGGACGCGGCAACTCGTAGGTCGTCGCACCGCTGGGCTGCATCGAAACCTGCTGCGCCACGCCGAGCAATGGACCCTGCGCGCGATAGACGTCGTCGGTTAGCACGTTCGTGCCGATTCGGCTGGAATCCGCGCCGAAAAGCACTGTCCCATCCTTCTGCGTCACCCAGATGTCGACCGGTTCCCCCTGAACGTGCGGGCGAATAACGTCCTCCAGATAGACTCCATGCCGTATGAGCAGGCTGACGGAACCGATCAACATCTCGTCTTCATTGAAAACCGGATGCTCGATGTCGATAGCCGGAAACCCTTCCACCGTGTCGATGACCAGGCTCATCACGGGCTCGTGGGTCTGGTACAACCGCCGCATCTGCTCCTGACGCCGGATATTCTGACCTTCAATGTTCCGGTACGCCTCAGGTTCCGCTGCCACGATTCGGCCCCAGGGATTTACGGTACACGCGTCCACCGCGTAAGGATGGGCGGCCAGGAGCTCAGCCAGCACGGCGCGCGCCTCGTCGCTGTCGATTCCCGTTTCCGACAGTTTGCCGGCGGCCTCATGCATACTCGCATCGATTGCGTCGAACACCGACCGAAGGCCGTCGGCTACTTCGTGTAGCGCGGGCGGCAGATATACCGGTTCCGCAGCGGCAACGCCGCCCCCGCACAGGACTACCACCGCCATCAAAAAAACCGCCCAAGATCGCAGGTGATGCATAGGAAATTTCTCCGTTCCACCTTGAAGACGCAAGGCACCATAGCATGCGCGGCGGGTAACGCGCCAATGAAGAGAATTGTCCAAATTCCGGGGAGATCGATCGAAGGCAAGTGAGCTTACGTCGCGATATCGCCCCGCTGCAGTTCCACCGTAAAGGTGCTGCCTTTGTCCACTTCACTGTCGATGCACACGTCCCCGCCGTACAGAAGTGCGAGCTTCTTCACGATGGACAATCCAAGGCCGCTGCCAAGAACGCCCTTCGTGCGCTCGTTCTTGAGCCGCACAAAATCGTTGAACAGCTTTTTCGCATCGTCGGGAGCGATACCGAACCCTGTATCGGATACCGCGATCTGCACGCGTTCATCCGGGTTCTTCACCACGACTTCCACCCGCCCGCCGTCGCGGTTGTACTTCACCGCGTTGGACACCAGATTGTTCAGGATGATCTCGAGTTCGCCCCGGTCGGCGGACATTGGCAACGAATCGGGTCCTCTGAACTCCAGCATGATATTCCGCTCCCTCGCATCCGGCATCATGGTTTCCAAGGCGAGATGCGCAACTTCGCACACGTCCACGGTTGCGATCTCGCGCTTCTTCTGACCGGACTCGATGCGGGTCATGTCCAGGAGATCCTCGATCATCTTGCGCATCCCGTGTATCCGGGTGATGCTGCGCTCGGCCATGCGGTCGTACACGGCCGGGTCATCTCCTGCCGCGTGCGTCGCCATGATCTTGAGGTATCCCTCAATGGCGTTAATAGGCGCTTTTAACTCGTGAGCGACCACGGAAATGAACTCAAAGCGGACGCGCCGCTTCTCCTGCGCCAGCTTGCGCGCCTGACGCGCCACGATGAGGTGTTCCGCCGCCTGCCGCAGCGAGTCCTTGAGTTCGCTGGGCGTGAAGGGTTTGGCGAGGAAGTTGTAGGCCCCCTGCTTGGTCGCGCGAACGGCCACGTCAATGGACGCGTACGCGCTGATCATGATGACCAGCATGTCTAGGTGGCGCGGACTGATCCGCTCCAGCAACTCGATTCCGCTCATCCCGGGCAGCTTCAGATCCAGCAGCAGAATCTCCGGCGCGCCCGCTTCGATGATCTCCAGCGCCTGCTCTGCGCTCTCCGCCGGCTCGACGGCTAAGTGCACTTCGCCGTCCACGTCCGGCACGCGCACGGTGAAGTGCCGCAATGCGCGCTCAACACCGAGCCGCATCCCGGCTTCGTCATCGCAGACCAATACTCGAAGGGTATCCATGCCGTCACCCCGGCGACGGACCTAATCCGCCAGCAACCGGTCGATCTCCCGTTTCAGTTGCTCGAACCGCACGGGTTTGGAGAGCAGCACGTCGGCCTTAACCCAAGCCCGTTCTTCCCCGGTCACCGCATCGAATTCCAGGCCCGTCTCGCTGACCACGCCCGTGCACATGATGACCGGAATGCTCTTGTCCTTTTTCTTGATGTTATGACATACGCTGAAACCTGCGTCCATGTCCTCCATCATCAAATCGACGACCGCCAAGTCCGGCCGGGCACTCGACAGCGCGCGCTCCGCGGCAGTCTTGCTGTCCGCCGTCACCACTCGGTATCCCAGCGCTTCAAGCTGGACCTTCTGTTGATACACAAAATCCTCGTCGTCATCGACGAGCAGGATAGTACGTGACTTCGTTCCGCTCATTTCCCTGATCCAATCGCTTCTTGTTGTTGCCGTTCCGCCTTGCGCGGCAGGGTCACCGTGATCGTAGTCCCGGTCGGTCCGCTGTTCGGATCGGCGTTCGATTCCACGTGAATATCGCCTCGATGCATCTTCACGATGCCGTAGGTGACGGCCAACCCCAAACCCGTCCCTTTTCCAATCTGCTTGGTCGTAAAGAAGGGCTCGAACACCTTCGCTGCGTTCTCCTTCGGAATGCCGGTTCCGGTATCGGTCACAATGATCCGAATCTGGTCGCCATCTTCCTCGGTCGTCACCGTCACCGAACCACCGGGAGGCGTCGCCGCGTACGCGTTGTTGACGAGGTTGGTCAACACCTGGGTGATCTGATCCGGATCGATCTCCGCCCGGTCCGATGTCATGCGATGCTCGGCCTGAATACTGACGCCATCGGGCGGCCGCATGACCGCGAGACAACGATCTACCAGATCCGGCACATCGACGCTCCGGAACTGCACCTTGTTCTGGCGCGCGAAGTGCAAGAGACCCGCAACGATCTTCTTGCAACGGTCGGCTTCCTCGGTGATGATCTGCAGATCTTCGGAGAACTCGGGGTCCTTCGCATGCTCGTCGCGCAGGATGTGCGCGAACATCAACACGACGCCGAGAGGGTTGTTCAGTTCGTGCGCGATGCCCGCTGCGAGTTGCCCCATGCTGGCCAGGCGCTCGGAATGCCGCAGGGCTTCCTGTGTGCGCGCCAACTCTTCATGGGATTCCGCCAGGTCCTGCACCGTTGTCCGCAACTGGTCGATCGCGTAGGGCAAACACATCTCGCTTTCGGCAAGCCCCTTGTAAATCGCAATCGCATGCTCCCGGCACGTTGAATAGCCGCAGGCGCCGCAGTTTAATTCGTCGTCGGGGCAGCGCTTGCCTATGCGCGCAAGGATGCGCGTCAACTCGTTGTCCGACGGCGCGGCGATGCGCCGGTCTTGCGCCTGAAAACAACGGCACAAATCCACGGATCCCAGCGGCGCAAGATCGACATCACCGCGCGGATTGCCGTTCACCCGTTCCCGCACGTACCGGCTCACCCGGCTACGCCGATCGAAGAGCGATGCGCCGGTACTCATGCCCGGACCCATGATGCAGCCTTCGCAGGCCAACACTTCGAGCAACCGCGCGTCCAGCGTTCCAGACTGAAACTCGCGGATTGCCGGAACGAACTCCTCTCCGCCTTGAACGGCGACCACGTCGCCTTCGAGCAAGTCCTCGGAGAGGTCCGCCGCCTGCAACAACCCCCTGCCGATCGGGAACAAGGCGCCCAACCCGGGACGCGGCGGATCGAATTCGCGCGTTCCCACGGTCGCGGGCGCGAGGTTTGCCCGCGCAAGCAGCCCGCGCAGCTCGACAAAGGTCAGCGCGGCATCGACATCGTCGCGCACGGAATCGCCGGTCAGTTCTCCCTTCTTGGCGATACAGGGCCCAATAAAGACAATGTGGAGGTCCTCGCCGTGCAAGGCGCGAAGACCGCGCGCCGCCGCAACCATGGGCGATACGATCGGCGCCAGGCTCGGCACGAGGTCCGGCCAATACCGTTCCACGTACGCGACAATGGCCGGGCAGGTCGTCGCGATGTACCGCTTGCCGTCTTCGCGGTCGAGCAGGCGCTTGTATTCGACCGCAACCAAGTCGGCGCCGAACGCCACCTCACACACCAGATCGAATCCAAGCGCCGAGAGCGCGCCGACCAGCTGACCGGGCGTGTACTCGGTGAACTCAGCGGGAAAACTCGGCGCGATGATGGCGGCGACCTTGGCCCCGCTTTCGAGGATGGCCGCCACTTCCTGGGTGGAATCGTAGACCTGCTTGGCGTGTTGGCTGCACACCCGCACGCACTTGCCGCATCCGATACACCGGTCCGGCAACACCTCCGCCTGCCCCACCGCAATGCGGATGGCCTTCGCCGGGCATTCGCGCACGCAGGTGTAACAGACCCGGCATCGCTCCGGGATCGTCGTTACCAGCGGTATCTTGGCGGCTTGGTTCATAAGGCTTCGCCTATACGAGCACGTCCCGCTCCACGTAGTGCGTGTGGAGAAGGTGGTGACTCTTTTCGCTCAGCGGTTCTCCGAGAAACTCCTCGTACAACCGCTTCACGCCCAGGTTGCTGTGCGAGGTGCGAATCGGTTCGTCCCGGTCGATGGTGTACAACGCCTGCATGCGCGCTTTCACGGCGTCCGCGTCGGTGGCGAAGGGTTGTCCTCCGCCGTTGATGCAACCGCCGGGACAGGTCATGACCTCGATGAAGTGCAAGTCGTCGCGCCCATTGCGGATCTCGTCGAGCAACCGCCGCGCGTTCTGAAGACCGCTCACCACGGCCACGCCCACTTCGAGGTCACCGACCTTCACGCGCGCTTCTTTCTGCCCTTTCAACCCGCGAACGGCATCGACCTTCAGGTTTTCGAGCTCCGTTCCCGTCAGGAGGAAATGCGCGGTGCGCAACGCGGCTTCCATGACACCGCCCGTGGCGCCAAACAATTTCCCTGCCGTGCTGCGTTCGCCGAAGGGCAAGTCTGCCGCGTCCGGCGTCAAGGCGTGAAAGTCGATGTGCCGCATGCGGATAATTCGCGCCAATTCGCGCGTGGTGAGCACGGCGTCCACGTCGGCCATGCCGTCGTGCAACATCTCGACGCGTCCCGCTTCAAACTTCTTGGCGGTGCACGGCATTACGGCCACGCTGAAGATCTTCTTCGGGTCCAAGTTCTCGCGCTCGGCGTAGTACGTCTTCACGATGGCGCCAAGCATCTGCTGCGGGCTCTTGCAGGTCGACAGGTTATTCTTGAACTCGGGGTAGAACTGCTCGACAAACTTGATCCATCCCGGCGAACAGCTCGTGAGCAGCGGAAGCGGCCCGCCGGTCTTAATCCGGTGCGCCAGTTCCGACGCCTCTTCCATGATCGTGAGGTCCGCGCTGAAGGCGGTGTCGAAGACGCGATCGAATCCCAGCTTGCGCAATGCGGCGGTCATGACGCCGTTCACGTCAGTGCCCGGCTTCAGCCCGAACTCCTCACCAAGGGTCACCGAAACACTCGGCGCATGTTGCACCACCACGGTCAACTCCGGATTGGCCAACGCGGACATGACTTCCTTGATGTGGCTCTGCTCGCGCAATGCACCGGTCGGACAGGCCATGATGCATTGTCCGCAGTAGATGCAGCTTGCGATGTTCAAGCTCTCGTTGAAGGCCGTGCTGATCTGCGACTGGCTGCCGCGTCCGGCGAAATCGATGGCGCCGACGCCTTGGACCTCCTCGCACACGCGCACGCACTTGCCGCAGAGGATGCATTTCTCCGGGTCCCGCACGATGGACGGACTCGACGCGTCTTCCTTCAACCGCCGCCGGTTGCCCACGTAACGACGCTGGCGCACGCCCAGTTCCGACGCAAGCTTCTGCAGTTCGCAGTTCGTGCTGCGCACGCAGTAGAGGCAGTCGTCGGGATGGTCGGCCAACAACAGTTCGATGATGGTCTTCCGCGCGCGGATGGCCCGCTCGGAATGGGTCAGCACTTTCATGCCTGGCGTCACGGGACACGCGCAACTCGGTGCAAGGTTGGCCATGCCGTCCACTTCCACCACGCACATGCGGCACGCGCCGCTGGGAAACAATCCTTCGAGATGACACAGCGTCGGCACCTGGATTCCTGCGCGCCGCAGCGCGGACAACAACATCTCGCCGGGCTTGGCTTCCACGGCTATCCCGTTCACGTCTATCTCGATCGCGGCGCGCTCTTCGGCCGCCGGGAGTTCGTTCTTGTCGATCGTCTTTACGGTCATGATACTGCGCTCCAAAGCTCCTAACGCTGCTATTTCTGAACGAGACCGCGGCCGTCGTGCCAATCGCGGTAGGCGCCCGACGCAAACAGTCCGAACACGCTGTCGTCTTCCACTTGCGCGGCCACGGGCACCGGCGCGTCTTCGACCACCGAGATGGCCCCATGCTGGCACACGTCCGCGCAACCGCCGCACCCGATGCATTTGTCTTCCACGATGTAATGAATGCGCTGCGGCGCGCCCACGATCGCGTTCGTGGGACATTTGGGCTTGCAGTTCCCGCAGCCGGTGCAGGCGTCGGCGTGAATCTCAAAGGTCCGCAGCTCCGTGCAGACACCCGCGGGGCAGCGACGCTCGTAGATGTGCGCCTCGTACTCGTCGCGGAACCAGCGCAGGGTGCTGAGCACCGGGTTCGGCGCGGTCTGGCCGAGCCCGCACAGGCTCGTGTCCTTGATGACCTTCGCGAGCCGATCCAGATACATGACGCCCTGGAATCGCTCCAGCGCTTCGTAGCCCTTTTCGGTGCGCCGGCCGCGCGTGATCCGTTGCAGCACTTCCAGCATGCGCAGCGTGCCTTCCCGGCACGCACCCAAGGCACGTGGTCGCAGGACGTCGCCGA